>CALBLM010000215.1 GCA_937895695.1 uncultured Megasphaera sp. | reverse complement strand
TATCGCTTCGACAGCCATGACGGCTTTATGCTTGACCACAACGGTCTGGCCAATATCCATGCTGCCCATGGCCTTAGCCGTTGCAAACCCAAATCGGATATCCTCTTCTTCTTCTTTACTCGGTTTCCGTTTTGTTAAGACACCAACATCCGGCATCAACGGCTTTAAATATAAGGTCTGATCGACGACTTCAATACCGTCTTTTGCCAATTCATCGACAATGGCTAGCATAATCGTATCATCTTTTCGATTGTGCAATTTAGCCAGCATTTTAATGGCACGAAAATCAGGAAATTTTAATCCCTTAAACAAGATTTCTTTCGTGACTTTGCCGATCATCGTAACTTTTGTCACGCCTTCTTTGCGCATGGTCTTGATAATTTTATCTAATTTCGCTACATTAATGGCATAATACGTATCCGCTTCGGCTTGCAGTTCCGGTGCAACGCCATCGACAACGGCAATGACCACCACTTCATGTCCCAGTTTCTGAGCAGCACGCATAAATTCTACCGGCAGCTTACCTACACCGGCAAACAACCCTACTTTTTCCATATTCATCACCCTTATAAATGAATAAAATATCCATTTTTATATTATACAAAAAAATATGTCTGATGTCAGTAACTGCCAGGGTAAATTGCAGAAAAAAAGGGAGGCAAGAACCTCTTACCCTCCCTTTTTATATGTTTCGTTAGTCTTTGGTACCCCGACAAATTCCACGATCAGCATCGCGAAGGAAGCGGAGAAAATGTTCTGTTTCTTCGGAACTGTCCAGTTCTTCTTCCATTCTAGCAATCGCATCCCGCAGATTTAATCCGGAACGGTATAACAGACGAAATGCTTTTTTCAATTCACGGCGTACATTTTCCGGAATGCCCGCACGGGACAAGCCGACGCTGTTTAATCCAATGCAGCGTGCCGGCTGTCCATCGGCAATGACAAAGGGCGGAATATCCTGTACAACTTTCGCAAGTCCGCCAATCATGCTGTTGCGGCCAATTTTGACAAATTGATGTACCCAGCAAAGCCCGCCGATAACGACACGGTCTTCTACGATGACGTGTCCTGCCAGACCGGCACAGTTGCTCATGATAACGTGATTGCCAATAATACAGTTGTGTGCGACATGGGTACATGCCTGAAACAGGCAGTCATTGCCAATACGCGTTTCTTCACCTTCACCGGTAGCACGGCTAACCGTTACGAATTCACGAAATACAGAACGATCGCCGATGATAACATAACTTTTTTCACCTTTAAATTTTAAATCCTGCGGTTCCGATCCAATGGATGCACTGGGGAAAAACCGGCAGTTCTTACCAATGGTTGTCCAGCCATCAATGACGACATGCGACATAATTTCAGTTCCATCGCCAATTGTAACATTCGGGCCAATGACAGCATAGGGTCCAATTTTCACGCCCGCACCGATTTTTGCCTGTGGATCTATAATAGCCGTTGGATGTATCATGCATGGCTGCATGGTTTCTTTTTCCTCGGTCATTAAAGTCACTCCTTGCTTACCTGCCTATACAGACAGGTGCCTAATTAAATTCTATGTATGATGTATCTAGTAATACATTCACCTGTAACACAAGAATATATTCGCTGCCTTTTTAGAAAAAAGCAACATATTTCAGCATATATACTCTTTTTTTCGCCATTTTTCGCAGCTAAACAACAGAAAAGCTCTTATTTTTTAGGATTTTGACCCGGCATGAGAGCAAACAAATATTCACCTTCTGCGCAGAGCGTATCCCCTACATGGCACTGCGCTTTTACTTTGCCCATGCGTCCTTTAATTTTTTCAATATCTGCGCGCATAACGACCTGATCACCGGGATGTACGGGATGGCGGAAACGCAGTTTATTGATGCCCGTAAAATAAGGAATTAATCCTCTGTTTTCTTCGGGATACAACAAAGCAACGCCGCCTACCTGTGCCATCGCTTCAGCCAGCAATACACCCGGCATAACCGGCTGACCTGGGAAATGGCCCTGAAAAAATTGTTCATTAAAGGTTGCATTTTTAATACCAATGGCATATTTCATCGGTTCCAATTCAATAATGCGGTCTACCAGCAGCATCGGAAAGCGATGCGGCAAAATTTCCATAATATCCGTAACTTCCAACGTCATTCTAATTCCTCCTAACCGATTTCTTTAAAAATATCATGAGTCAGTAAATTATTCAATTTATGACTTGATTTCACAGCAATAATATGTCCTTTCAAGGGTTTCCCCAACAAAGATATATCGCCGATAACATCCAATACTTTATGACGAACCAGCTCATCGTCACTACGCAAGGTAGACAAACAGGTCGTCTTATCATAGACAATCGTATTTTCCAAATTGCCGCCCTTGCCAAGGCCCAACTTGCGAATCATTTCCAATTCTTCCGTAAATGCGATAGTCCGTGCAAAAGCAACGTCTTTTACATATGTATCCGGTGTAATTTCTGCATCAAAAAACTGCACCCCTAATAAGGGATGGGGATTGATCGATGTGAATGTAATTCGAAATCCATCATACGGTATGACAGCAATAAATTTGTCTTCTTCCTGAATTAAGTGCTGTTTTTGAATGACAATTTCCTGACGCGGTTCATGCAAGGTTTGAATACCTGCCTTTTGGACTAATTCCACAAAGGTTAAACTGCTGCCGTCTGCAACGGGAGGTTCCGCTGAATCCATTTCTACGATGCAGTTATCTACCCGCAGGCCATTGAGCGCTGACAATACATGTTCCACCGTAAATACTTTTGCTTTGCCGTCTTCCAGCGTTGTCGCCCGCATCGTATTGGTGACGTTCGACAAGTGAGCCCGAACCGACGGCTGACCTGGCAAATCCGTACGAATAAACACAATGCCCGTATCAGCGGGAGCTGGACGCATCACCATATGCACTTCCTGCGCCGCATGCAAGCCTATTCCACTGTATGAAACGGAGTCGGCTAATGTCGTTTGTGCTATAGACATAAGTACGCCTCTCCTTTCCTTTAGTTTACTAAAATTTAAAAATTTCCCATACTAAATTATTATACCGCATTTAAAGTTTGTTTGACAATATACAATTATAAATATCTATAAAAGCCCTCCTCCGGCATATCAATCACATTCAAATGCTCCTTACTGCGGCCACAAAAGTTGGATCAAA
>CALBLM010000214.1 GCA_937895695.1 uncultured Megasphaera sp. | reverse complement strand
ATTACAGGTTCGTTGATAGAACGGTTGGATGACTTGAAACTAATTGTGATTTTATCGACTCGTTCTGACAATGTGGATTTGGAAGCAGCACATCAACAGGGTGTTATGGTAGTTAATAATACATCGTATTGTGTAGATGATATTGCCGATCATACAAGTGCCATGATTTTAGCTCTGATTCGGCAGTTGCCGGAATACCAAAGTGACATTCGCAGTAACAGTCGCTGGGAATATGGTACGGTTCAATGGCCAATTCATCGTGTCAGCAGCAACCTTATCGGACTGGTAGGATTTGGACATGTCGGTCGTGCTGTGGCGGCACGCATGCAGGCATTTGGATGTAAAGTACAGGCATATGATCCATTCGTTAGCGAAAAGGTCATGATGGAACATCGTGTACGTCCTGTTGATTTTGATAAATTACTGCAGACAAGTGATATTGTTTCCTTGCATATGCCGTTAAACGAAACAACGCAGTATATTTTTCAGGATGAACAATTCGAACAAATGAAACAGGGAGCTATGTTTGTTAACTGCTGTCGCGGCGGATTGGCAGATGAAGCGGCCTTGTATCATGCTGTTGATGATGGACATATACGTAGTGCTGCGTTGGATGTTTTGTCAATGGAACATCCTAGCCCGATGTTGTTGAAAATGATTGCCCGGCCGGAATTCTTATTGACGCCGAATGTCAGTTTTCATTCAGTTGAAGCAGATAAAGCGGTTCGTGACGATGCAGAACACTATATTCGGATGTTCATTGACGGACAGTATGAGGACTTGCCTGTTGTCAAAACTCGCGATATATAACACAATATTATACGCCTAAAGAAAGGGGCTTTACGTCTTGCGCATTTGGAAATTGGCCGTAATGGCTGTATTATGCTGTGTTTTTTTGAGCGGTTGCGGTAGTTCGCCGACAAGAGATCAAACAGCTAACACAGCAGAAAAACAGCAAGAACAAGTAGAAATGGCAGTACCTAAGCAAGGGGTTCCGGTTCTGATGTATCATATGATTGGTGATGTGCCGAATAATGATGCCGTTCTGTTGGAATCGCATTTTCGGGAACAAATGAAGTTCCTTAAAGACAATGGATTTCATCCGATTACGATGCAGCAGTTATATGAATACATGACGCAAGGAAAAGCCGTTCCTGTTAAACCTGTTGTTCTTACGTTTGATGATGGGTATCCGGATACCTACTCTATTGTTATGCCGATTATGAAAGAGTATGGATTTGCTTGTACCGTATTTATTCCTACGTATGATGCGGATCAAGGAACACGGCTTACATGGCAGCAGATTAAGGAAATGAAAGAAGCTGGCATAGATATCCAGTCGCATAGTTATAAGCATGAACGCATGACGGATATGCAGGGACAAACGTTGGAAGATGAAGTCAAATTAAGTCAGGAAGCCTTGCAAAAACAACTGGGAATTACATCGGATTATTTTTGTTATCCTTATGGAAGTGAAAATAAGGCTGTTGAAGCAGTTGTAAAAAAATATCATGTCAAACTGGCATTTACAATGAATCCCGGCTGGGCTAAACAAGGAGATAATCCGTATGCCGTGAATCGCATTTGGATTGGTAATGCCGTTGATATAGGCAATTTTAAACAGCGCGTTACAACACCACAGTATGAACAACGGTAACGTGTTGAATATTTTCGTTTTGAGGTAACTATGAAGAAACACTTCAAGGAAATTGGAAAATTTTTTATTATACTTCTCGTGTTTTTTGGAATAACATCTCCATTTGTCGTTCTTTTCGGCCCATTTGATAATATCAAACGGACCGTAGTAGGTGCTATTTTAAAGAGTCGGCATCCGCAGTATATTACGTGGCTTTTTTCCCAAGATGAAATTGATAGAATTTTGGGAGGAGTAAGTACGGCTCCGAAACAAGAATTGTTTAAATTTAAGGCAAGAACAGATACGTCGCTTAACTTAAAAGAGATCAATTCCAGTCGTTTTAAAGGATTTTTGTTGGAAATTCCAGATCCAAAACGCGTACAGATTGCAACGGCAGAAAACATGGATGAAAAAGGCGATACGACAAGTGGTATTGCCGCTAGACATGGTGCCGTAGCGGCTATTAATGCCGGCGGTTTCTATGATGCTAATGGTACGGGTACAGGCCGTCAACCTTATGGATTTATTTTACATGACGGTAAATTCTTATTAGGACAAGATGCGACAGACGATGAAGTCAACGAATTTGTCGGATTTAATAAAGAAGGAAATTTGGTAGCCGGCAATTACAGTAAAAAAGAATTAGTCAGCATGGATATTCGGGAAGGTATTTCCTTTGGCCCGGCCTTGATTGTCAATGGCAAAAAAATGATTACATCCGGTGACGGTGGTTGGGGCGTAGGTCCTCGGACTGCGATTGGCCAGCGTAAAGATGGCACGGTGTTGTTCTTGGTTATTGATGGCCGCCAGCCGGGATATTCTGTGGGAGCTACTCTTCGCGATCTGCAGAATATTCTTTATGAAGAAGGTGCTGATATTGCAGCTAATTTGGACGGCGGCTCTAGTTCTACGCTGTACCTCAACGGCAAAGTCGTCAACAAACCGGCGGATTTATTGGGTGAACGCATGATTCCGACGGCGTTTATTGTCAAATAGGAGGTACGCATGAAAGCTAAAAAATTTATTTTTGCCTTTGCCATGGGTATCGTTTTTCAGGCTGGTATTTACCTGTATTTGGATCAGGTATTGTTTGCTCCGGCTTCGGATTTTCAAATTGGAGGAACCAACCAGCAAGAATCGATGGGATTTGGTGCAGAACCCAATGGACAGACATACTATTCGTATGATAAACGCTTTATGGCAACGATTGTTGATGATAAAGTGTCTATTTACGAAGCCGGGAAAAAAGGAGAACCTCAGCGTATCAGTCTCCATGGCCGTAAAGTATCTTTTTTTGAATGGCTTCCGGACCGCAACTTGGCTATTTTTGCGACACATGGCCGAGATGAAAAAACAGGTCGTTACGGTGTATACATTGCGCAGTATAATCCGATATATCCGGATAGAGAATTGGATACGCCAATTGAAGATGCGCCACGGGATAGCAAAATTGTCGATGTAGCGTACTCTACAGCAACCAATGTCGTTTATATGAAATTAGAAGTAGATAAGGATAAATACCGAATTTATCGTACTGACGCCAATTATGATACGCGGCGAATTCGGGTGCAGGCTGAAAATATTGGCCGTATTGCTGTATTCTATGACTCTGATACGTTCTTTTACGATAATTTGCGCACCGGTATTGTGTATATGTTTGACGGCGCGACGAGCAGCTGGCGTGAAATTTCGCCAAGCGGCAAATTCCGCTTGGTAGGTATTGACGGGCAGGAAATTTTTATTGCCGAAATGAATCGTGATGACAAAGTTGTTGCAGCATACCGGGGACGCCTCAAGAAGGGGTTTAGCAAGATAGCTACATATAGTACGCCCGAAGACTTTTCTAAAATAACATTGAACAGTATGCGTGAAGCAGCTGATAAAATGGATAATCAAAAGAAATAAGGTGACATGAATGGCAAAACATAAGATTCCTAAAAATCGTTCGTTAGAAGATATGTTTCAAGGCGTGACAGAAGAAGTTACCTTTGAAAATGCAGATTGGGATGACGAACCGCAGACGACGCGCCGTACGGTTACGAAATCGGCTAAAAAACAAAGTGCATCAGATTTTCGCAAACAGTTTTTTACGGATGACCTGCAGGAAAAAGTTGGTTCGATCCTGCTGGATATTAAAATGGCATATTTTAAAGACGGAATAGGAGATATATCATTACAAGTCGTCAAAGATGGACGCAATGTTATCATCAAAACGGCACCCAAAACCAGTAAAAAATCTCGTTAAGATAGCATAACGGGGAATGCCAAAGCGTTCCCCGTTTTTTAGTACTTCATCATAAGGCTGTAAGACAGCCGGAAAGGCGATGGGATGATCAAAGACGAAGTAACGAAACGATTTCCAGCATGTGGCAAGATAGAAAAAGAATATGAAAATTCCAAGTGGTACTCCGTATGCATGCAGGTGATTTTTACGTTGGTAGGGATATATTTTTTTTGGTTGATGCTCAATGAAGCAACGTTGGTAGAACGATTGGATAATATTGCTATACTATTTTTTTGCCTTTGGCGAATTCATCGACAGCGAGATACCATGTGTTATATAGCAACCAATGGTATGATTGTACGGAGAAAATGTATGTCCCTGCGGGATTACTATAATGAACAAGTTCATGAAGAACGCAATTTGGTATATTTGCCGTATAAGACTATATTTTTAATAGCCGATACGTGGCAGGAAATTGAATTAGGAAAAGCCGAAGAAGGCGGCATTGCTGTGCTTCCTGTGCGCCTGCAGTTTCTTTCCAAAAAGAATAAACAGCAGATTATGGACAGAATCAAAGAAGGCCAAGAAAAAGAAACGAAAGATACCTTGTGATTAAAAAAACGAGTAATATAGCGTATATCGTTGCATTATAAAGAATATGAGAAAATATGATGAATAATATGGCAATTTTATATAACAAAATCGCTTCAATATTTTAACGAAATAAAGTAAAATGGGAAATGTATTCACATCACGTAAATCATAAGGGGCGATATATATGAAATGGAAACGATATGCAGCTGCCGGGATAGCAGCAGTAATGACAATTTGTTTCGTCGCAGGCTGTGGCAGCGAAAAGAAAAGTGACGATCAGGGAACGGCACAGAAAAATAAAATCGTCATTGGCCTGGACGATAATTTCCCGCCATTTGGATTTCATGATGAAAGTGGTGAACTCGTAGGATTTGATATTGATATGGCAAAAGAAGCTTCCAAACGATTGGGAATGGAAGTCGAATTTAAGCCGATTGATTGGGACAGCAAAGAAACCGAATTAAAAAGCAAAAAAATAGATGCTATTTGGAATGGCTTGTCGATTACACCAGAACGGGAAAAACAAATACTCTTCTCTCGTCCCTATGAAAACGGGCCGCAGATCTTATTAGTTCGCAGTGATTCGCCTATTCAGGGAAAAGCAGATTTAGCTGGTAAAGTGGTTGGTACACAGCAGGGAAGTACTGGATTGGAAGCTATTAACGCCGAACCGGAACTGCGTGATTCATTTAAAGAATTAAAACAATACTCAGACAATGTAACATCCTTTATGGATTTGGAAGTAGGTCGCGTTGATGCTGTTGTCGTAGCTAAAACGACGGCTGCTTATTTCATGAATAAGAACAAAGCTGATTTCCGCATCATTGACGTAGGGTATCCAGATATTCCCAGTGGTGTCGGTATGCGTAAAGATGATACAGAATTAAAAGCAAAACTTGATAAAGTATTGCAGGAAATGCATGATGATGGTACGTCTACCAAGATTTCTGAAAAATGGTTTGGCATTGATATTTCCATGTAAACGTATAAAGACAAGGAGGACAGGTTACGATGAATATAAAATGGATAGCCTTAGGTTCTATGACAGTAGCAACTGCTGCGATGCTGGCTGGTTGTGGCGGACAGGAAAAACAGGCAGAACAAAAACTGCCGGATAAAATTGTCATTGGTCTAGACGATAATTTCCCACCTATGGGATTTCGTGATGACAACGGGGAACTGGTCGGATTTGATATTGATTTAGCCAAAGAAGCGGGAAAACGTCTGGGGATTCCCGTTGAATTCAAACCGATTGATTGGGACAGTAAAGAAGCAGCCCTTAAGAGCAAGCAAGTAGATATGTTATGGAACGGCCTTACAATTACGGAAGATCGAGGCAAACAAATTGCATTTTCCAAACCGTATTTGAACAATGCTCAAATTTTGGTTGTTCGTGCAGATTCACCGATTACAGATAGAGCAGGTTTGGCAGGAAAAATCATTGGAACTCAAGAAGGCAGCAGTTCTGTAGAAGCGTTGGATAAACAGGTAGATTTTAAAAATTCTCTGCAAGATGTCAAAAAATATGGCGATTTTGTTGCTGCTTTTATGGATCTGGAAGTCGGCCGTACCGACGGTTTACTGGTTGACAGCGTTGTAGGCCGCTACTATATGAGCAAGAAACCTGGCAAGTTTAAAGTCATTGATGACAAAATGGGTGATGAACAGTATGGTATTGGCATGCGGAAAGAAGATACGCTGCTGCAGGAAAAACTGAATGGCGTTTTAAAAGATATGAGTGCTGATGGTACAATGACGAAATTGTCGCAAAAATGGTTTAATGATGATATTACGATTAAAGTACAGTAATATAGCAAGGTGATAGGCCGTAATGACCTATCACCTTTGTCTGTCTTTTTCATATGGAACATTAGGTTAGGAGTTATTATGGAGTATTTATTAAACATAGTGCCTGCTGTAGCAGTAGGCCTGCAAATCACGCTGAAAATCTTTTTGATTACGATTGTATTGAGTTTGCCTTTAGGCATTCTTATGGCTATAGGGCGTATTTCTAAAATTATGCCGCTGCGTAAATGTATGGGAGCCTATATTTACATCATGCGTGGTACGCCACTCATGCTGCAAATTCTCTTTATTTACTATGGCCTGCCCTTTATTATTGAAGGGTTAAAATTACCGGATTTTCCGGCTGCTATCATTGCGTTTGTTCTAAATTACGCCGCTTACTTTGCAGAAATTTTCCGCGGCGGGATTCAGTCTATCGACCGTGGTCAGTATGAAGGAGCTAAAGTTCTTGGTATGACGTATGTACAGACGATGCGCCGCATTATTTTGCCGCAAGTTGTCAAACGTGTGCTGCCACCGGTAGCCAATGAAACCATTAACTTGCTCAAAGATACGTCGTTGGTATATATCTTGGCAATGAACGATATCCTTCGCATTACTCGCTCTATCGTACAGCGTGATTTTGATACGACAGCCTTTATCGTAGCCGCTGTATTCTATCTTTTCTTTACCTTTATTTTAACGAAGGTATTCAGCTATTTGGAAAAACGCTACGCTGTCTATGACGAATAAGGGAGGAAGATAGACGATGAGCTTTATCGAAATGAATCAAATTAGAAAAAAGTTTGGCAACTTGGAAGTACTCAAAGACGTTACGCTACATGTAGAAGAAGGAGAAGTCATTTCCATTATCGGTCCGTCTGGGAGTGGTAAAAGTACGTTCTTGCGTTGTTTGTGCCAACTGGAAACGATTGACGGCGGTTCGATTATTGTCGGTGGCGATACGATGGTTAGCCAGCCTGCGGGCAGCAGTAAAGCCGTATATGCCGAACCGTCAAAAGTACGGGCTATCTGTCGTCGTATGGGCATGTGCTTTCAGCATTTTAATTTGTTTCCCCATATGACCGTTTTGAACAATATTTTGGAAGCCCCGCGTGTTGTCAAAGGCATGAAAACCGATGAAATCATGCCGACAGCGAAAGAACTGCTGGAAAAAGTAGGTCTATGGGATAAACGAGACGAATATCCGTCCCGTCTTTCCGGTGGTCAGCAGCAGCGTGTAGCTATTGCCAGAGCATTGGCGATGAAACCGGATATCATGCTGTTCGATGAACCGACATCAGCTCTCGATCCGGAACTGACCGGCGAAGTACTGCGGACGATTAAACAACTTGCTGATGCTGATATGACCATGATTATCGTCACACACGAAATGGCCTTTGCCAAAGAAGTATCCGATCGGGTCATCTTTATGGCAGACGGTATCATCCAAGAAGAAGGCACGCCACAGCAGATTTTTGAACACCCGCAAAATGAACGGACACAAAATTTCTTAAAATCAATGCTTCGTTTTTAAGAGAATTGCACAGATACAGAAAAACCTTGAATGGATAAATTTAATTTATCTATTCAAGGTTTTTAGTATTATCTATTCGATACGGATTGTGTATCTCGATGCGTATCATTGGTATGTATCGTATTTCGTGATGTATTTGAGGAAGAGGAGGACGAAGAACGTGTTGTTTCTTGGTGGGATGTAGCTCTTCGTGCTGTTGCCGCTTCATCCCGAGCTGAAGACGTAACATCTTGCAGTGTATCAGAAAGGGAAGATTTTTTTTCTGCCGCTTCGTCTTTTAAATCACCGTACTTGGCTTTAAAACGATTTTCTAGTTCTTGTGCTCGTTCCGGATACATGGCTTTTAATTTAGCCAACAGTTCGGCTTTGCCGGCATTGCCTTTATCTAAAGCACCTTGCAGTGCTTTGTATTCTTGGTAATAGGCAATCCATTGTTTTAATGGGCCATAATCATTGCTCATAAAGGAATGGACACTGAGAAAGGAGAAAACGATAGTCATAATAAGACAAATAATTACTTTAGCCATTAGTTACTCCTCCTCATTGCACTGTTTCGGGTGGCGCGGGCAGCTTGCTGACAGGCTTGGCTGGCATACGATGCGGTCAAGGCTGCAAAAAGGATTGCCAGAACCCCAAATCCCATGGTCGACAATGAAATGGTCGGCAATGGTAAAAGGTCTGTTAAAAAGTAAGCAGGCAGACTGTGTATGCCAATGCAGGCGAGAATGGCCAAGACAAAGGCAAAAAATAAAATGCCGCTGACGACGCTAAACAGTGTGCCAATAATATCTAAAAACGGGCTGGCTACTGCTTTGGCTGCATTAGGCACTTTGGTTTCTTCGGAATCCCATTGGAAATCTTTGCCACTTTGCGGTTCATTTTCATATGGATGATACCGTGATGGCTGTTGATAATAGGATTCACTGGCTGCGCGTCGTCTCATTCGATCGGGAGTACCGTCCCAGTCGTATGGCGAATTGTTGTCTTGAGGAGCGGCCTGGCGGGCTGTATAGTCTGGATATCCATAGGATTCTTCAGGCATACGAGGATTATCTTCGGGGACAATCGGCTTGCCGATATAATAGCGATAAATGTTTTTGGGATGGCCCAGTTTACAGCATACTTCCTCTTCCGAAAGTCCTTGTTTGGCACCTAGGCGAAATTGTTCTTCACAATCTTCCAGAATACCTTTTAAATCAGTTTTATCACTGTGACGGAAGTAATACTTCAAGAGGTCCATGAATTCAGTCTTTCTCATGTACTCACCTTTCTAAGGATTCTTTTTCATCCATGTTTCATATTGCTGATGATAGTTGGCACCAGCTTGCCAGGAGGCAATGCTGACGGCTAAAACCGCAAAAATTAAAATAAAGACGGCAAACGTTGGCATAGCGGGTAAAAAGGAAATAGAAGCCAGCGGTTCCATTTCAAAAGCAATACAAACAGCAACCCAGAGCAATAATGCCAATGTTAGGCATGTGCCAATACTGCCAATTGTATAGCACAGGATATATAGATGTCTAAGTTTTTGCAATGTTGGTGTCAAGTAACATGCCTCCATAAAAATAATACCTAGAGAAAGCCAAATACTTCTCTATTATCCAATATAGTAACACAGGCTGTGGGAAAAGGGAATAAAAAGACCAATCTTTCTTTTCTTTTGTTTACGCTATATAATGTTAATAATTAATAGTTAGGTACATATAGGAGGAATTACATATGGCAAATTTTGTTCGCTATCATATTGGAGATGTTGTGCAGATGAAAAAGCCCCATCCTTGCGGTTCCAATGAATGGGAAGTGCTGCGTATTGGTGTTGATTTTGTAATTCGGTGCTGCGGCTGCGGGCATCGGGTTATGATTCCTCGCCCTAAGTTTGAAAAAGCAGTTAAAAAGGTATTACAGTCTGCAGCAGAAGAAAAAGAGTAAAAATATGAGTGAATTTGTAAATTTTTTGGAAAAAGGTATTTTTATTTTTGCAGCTTTGTGATACAATTTACATCAACAGTTATTTTATTACTTTACCGAGATAAAGCAATAAAGAAAAATATGTAAAGGAGGTCATAGGATGAATCAGCGTACATTGGATGGAGTGAAAATGCTTCATCACGATGAAATGAGAAATTATGACCGAATCCAAGGAAAAATTATTTCTGTGATTTTAAATCACGGGTGCAAAATTATTGAAACACCTAACTTTGAAGATTATGATGTATACCAGCATTTTTTCCCGCATATGCGTCAGCAAATGGTAAAAACAATTGATACTGACGGCAGGGTGTTGGTTTTGCGACCGGACGTTACATTGCCCATCGTAGAAACAGCAGCTCGGGAATTCCCAAGATCGAATCAGTTACTGAAATTTGGATATGTCAGTACTGTATTTCGGG
>CALBLM010000213.1 GCA_937895695.1 uncultured Megasphaera sp. | reverse complement strand
AAGCCAAGTTCAACCAATATATCGACGCCATATGTATCTTTGATTTCTTTCATAATATCTAAATACACTGGGTGGATACAATCCGGTCGCGTCGCTACGGCAATGCCAACAATATTCGGCTGACATGCTTCTATTAAATATTGCCGAAACCGCGCGGGTTCTAGATACGTATTCGTAAAATTCTGAAAATAAGCAATAAATTTATTCGCCTTATATTTAGGTTGGATATGGGCAATATTCGCTTCAATCTGCTGACGAATGGTAACACTTGCCGGCAGATTCTCATATCCTGCGCCAATAGAACCGCAAAACGCACAACCCCTCGTCCCTAATGTGCCGTCTCGATTGGGACATGCATCAGGAATGCTAATGGGCAGCTTATATACTTTTTCTCCATACGTCTGTTTTAAATAAGTAGAATATACCTGATATCGTTCATTCATATTTATTCCCCTGTTTTTCTTGGAATCATCTGCCATGTTACATGATGGCCTTTCTTTTCAGCCAATATATACACAGCATGTTCCGGTAATACGTTATAACGACGCAACTCCTGCATGACAGCAGCAGAAACACGCCAAATGCGATAGCGCATTTTAATATCACGCCAGCTTGTAAATGTATACTCCGGCACGTATTGCCGCAGCCATTCTTCATCGCGAAAAATGGCATCAGTTTCACTGCGCGGAGCTTCTTCCCATCCCAAAAAATCCAAATGATAACGAAATGAGAAAAATGTCAACATGTCCAAAATCAATAGTTCACGAGCCGTTTCTTTCTGTTCGTCTGACAAGAGAAGTACATGTTGAATACAGTGCCATAAAAATTGTCCAAGATGTTCATCAGATAGCGCCTTTTCGTCATTTTTCAGTTTCAGCCATTCATCTGTCAATTGTTCATACAGTGCAAAATAATCTTCTTGGTATATATCCGATAAAAAAGCCAGTACATAGATAAATTTACCAGCATTATATGTCCGCTCAAATACATCTTCAAATACTTTCATATATCGTACTTTTTCATACGGAAGCCACGTCGTTTCCAGTACTTCATAGGGTCCGCAGGGATCGTACCGATAGTCCTTAGGATAATCATGCCGAATGCCTGACCCTTTAAGCAATTTCAAGAAACCAATTTGCAATTTATGCGGATGCAAAGCATAGATGTCATTAAATGACTGCCGCAAATGCGTATAATCTTCATACGGAAGCCCTACAATTAAATCTAAATGCAAATGAATGGTCCCATACGACAAAAGCGTTTTCATAATATACGTAATACGCGACCAATCGTTATGACGATGAATCGCCTGTAATGTCGGTTCATACGTCGACTGAATCCCCATTTCCAATTGAATCCGTCCCTTAGGTGCCTTAGCCAGCAGGGCCAAATCTTCATCCCGCATCACGCCCGGTTCGATTTCCAAATGAAAATTAATCGGTTGCTGAACGTGTATCATATATTCCAATA
>CALBLM010000212.1 GCA_937895695.1 uncultured Megasphaera sp. | reverse complement strand
AGAATACGGCCTCAAACTGGTAGCGACCAACGATTATCACTATATCCAAAAATCCGATGCCGCTGCCCAGGAAGTTAAATTGTGCATCTCAACAGGCAGTACCCTCGATGACCCGTCTCACTTCCGGTTTGTCAATGACGAGTTTTATATGAAAAGCGGCGATGAAATGGCGGCGTTGTTTCCGGATATGCCCGAAGCCCTCGACACGACACTGGAAATTGCCGATAAATGCCATGTCGACATTTCCTTTAACGAACGGCATTTGCCAAAATTCGTCGTACCTGAAGGAGAAACGGATGAATCCTATCTTCGCAAATTATGTGAAGAAGCGTTGCCGACGCGGTATGACCCGATTACGCCGGCCGTGCGGGAACGATTGGATTATGAGTTGAGCGTTATCAACAAAATGGGCTTTCCGTCGTACTTTTTGATTGTTTGGGATTATGTCAAATTTGCGCGGGACCATCAGATTCCTGTCGGCCCCGGCCGTGGTTCGGCAGCTGGTTCGGTCGTCGCCTATTTATTGGGTATTACGGGATTGGATCCGCTTAAATATAATTTACTCTTTGAACGATTCCTCAATCCGGAACGAGTTACCATGCCGGATATTGACATGGATTTTTGTTATGAAAACCGCAGTCGCGTCATTGATTACGTGACGAGAAAATACGGGAAAGATCATGTAGCACTAATTATTACCTTTGGTACGCTGGCTGCGCGAGCCGTCATGCGTGATGTCAGTCGTGTATTGGATATTCCTCTGAGCGAAGTCAATCGGATTATGAAGCTCGTGCCGACGGAATTGGGACTGACTATTGATAAGGCCCTCAAAATCAGCAGTGAATTTCGGCAAGAATATGAACAAAACGCTACGGTTCATCATATGGTCGATATGAGCCGGTCCTTGGAAGGCATGGTGCGCCATTCGTCGACCCATGCAGCGGGCGTCGTGATTTCGGCAGCACCTGTCGATGATTATGTGCCCATGCAGTATTCCAAAGAAGGCTATTTGACAACCCAGTATGATAAAGATTTAGTCGAAGAGCTAGGCTTGCTCAAAATGGACTTTTTGGGCTTGCGGACGCTGACGGTCATTGGCGATACGGTCAAGCTCATTGAAAAAGATCATGGCATTCACTTGGATATCAATCACATTCCGTTGGATGATTCCGAAACATGCAAGCTCTTGACCGAAGGAGATACGGCCGGCGTCTTTCAGATGGAATCAGAAGGCATTACGAATTTGGTCAAAGAATTGGCACCGAAGCATTTTGAAGATATGATTCCTCTCGTCGCCTTGTATCGGCCAGGTCCGCTGGGAAGCGGTATGGTCGATGATTTTATCAAGGGAAGCCATGGCGAAAAGGAAGTCACCTATTTGCATCCCTTGTTGGAACCGATTTTAAAAGATACGTACGGCGTCATTTTATACCAGGAACAGGTTATGCAGATTGCTTCTGTCATGGGCGGCTTTTCGCTGGGACAAGCTGATTTGCTGCGCCGTGCTATGGGTAAGAAAAAGGAATCTATCCTAAAAGCACAGCGTGCCAATTTCTTGGCAGGTACGAAGAAAAATAATATTCCCGATGACATTGCCAATAAAGTGTTTGACTTGATGGTTTATTTTGCAGGCTACGGGTTTAATAAGTCCCATTCGGCAGCGTATGCCTTTGTAGCATGGCAGACAGCCTATCTCAAAGCCCATTATCGGCCGGAACTGATGGCGGCGACGATGACGAGCATGCTCAATGATATTAGCAAAGTTAGCTACTATATTTCCGAATGTCGTCGCCATGGCGTGACCGTACTGGCACCGGATGTCAATACGAGTCTGCGTGTATTTTCCGTAGAACAGGGCAGTGTGCGTGTCGGCTTATCGGCTATCAAAAGCATTAGTGAAGCAGCGATACAGAAAATTGTAGAAGAGCGGGAGCAGCATGGGCCCTTTACGTCGTTGGAAGATTTTTGCAGTCGTGTCGATTATCATATTGTCAACCGCAAAAGCATTGAAAATCTGATTAAAGGAGGTGCCATGGATTCGTTCGGCAAAAAACGGTCGCAGCTGATGGCCGTTGTCGAACAGGCGATGAGTGTCGGCTCGCTGAAGCAAAAAGACGATGCGTCCGGACAGATGGGATTGTTTGACAGCGGTGACGATGCGCCGGCTATGGCCCTGCAGTATCCGGATATCGACGAATATCCCTTGGATGTACGACTGGCGATGGAAAAAGAATTTGCCGGCTTTTATTTCAGCGGTCATCCCTTGGATAAATACAAAGAGAACATGAAATCGCTGACACCGATTATGACATTTTTTGGCGAAGAAAATCAGCAGTATGATGGAAAAAAAGTACAAATTGGCGGTCTTATTACGGCGCGCCGACAAGTCACGACCAAGCGGAATGAACAAATGGTCATTTTGACTGTCGAAGATTATGCTGGTTCCGTATCGGTCGTCGTATTTCCCAAAGTATTTAGCCAATGCATGAATGCGTGTACACTAGATATGGCTGTCGCTGTGCGGGGTCGCATGGATATTAGTGACGAAAGCGTGCAGCTTATTGCAGAACACGTTGCCTTATTGGGCGATGCTGCTGACGGCCCGGCTGTTTCATCGGCTACAGTACAACCGCTGGAACCTCGTTGGCGTCCCGGCTGTGGCACCAAGCTGTTTATTAAAATACCGGCTCATTTGGAACAAACCAATTTGAGCGACCGCATTGCCTGTGTATTAACCAAACATCATGGCGATGTGCGCGTTTATTTTCATTTGATGGGTAGCCGTAAAACGATTTTGACATCGCCAACCTATTGGGTTACAACAGATGACGCCTTGCGTCAAGAATTAGAGGCATTGCTTGAACCGGGTTCGGTGGTATTGAAATAGGGGGAAGTAGGGACGTATCCCTATATACCCTTATATGTCTATTTTTTTTCGAGCCATCGAATGGGCAAAGAAGGGTCTCTGCACGTTCATATGTACTTTTTTCTTTTTGCGCGGACAAAAAGAAAAAGTACCAAAAAAGAAAAATC
>CALBLM010000211.1 GCA_937895695.1 uncultured Megasphaera sp. | reverse complement strand
CATACAATAATTATACCAGCTGAGAGGCCCTGTGGGGCCTCTTTTGCTATAAAAACGGATTCAAGGTATCTGAATCCGTTTTTTTGATGAGGTTTATTATGTTACTGCCCCTTTTCGTATTTTTGAAGAGCTTATTTTTTCACAGCCCTTTACTTACAATATATAATTTTTATAAATTCACTGTCCTGCTACGTATTATTTCAGCACATTACGCAATCCTTGAACGGCTTCGGCAATATTTTCTTTACCGACGATGGCACTAATCATGGCAAAGGAGCGGAATCCTTCATCATAAAGGCTACGAATATTGGCTAAGCTAATACCACCAATGGTGACAACAGGCAACGAAAATTGATGCAAGGCAAAGTTTTTCGCTTCATTCGTAACGACTTCATCTGCGTCTTTTTTAGAAGATGTCGGAAACATGGGTCCAAAACCAACATAATCAGCACCATCTTTCTTCGCTTCTTTCATTTCTTCTATGGTATTCGTCGATACACCAATGAATATATTGGGTCCAGCAAGCTGACGCACGATACGAGCCGGTGCATCATCTTGGCCCACATGAATACCGTCTGCACCACAAGCAATAGCAAGGTCCGTCGAATCGTTCATAATAAATGTCGCATCTTTTTCATGGCAAAGGCGAGCAATTTCACGAGCCTCTTCATATTTTTCACGCCACGTTTTGTGTTTTTCTCGATACTGAATAATGGTAACACCCGCTGCTAATACCTCTTTGGCTATCGTTATGGTATTGCGTCCTAATGATAATTCTGCATTGCCAATGATGGCATAGATAGGATCTTGTAATAACCGTTGTACGTGTTCTTCTTTTGTCATCATGATTCGCTCCTTTTATATATACTGCAGCATATCGTCACTTGTCGGATCGATGAGACAAGCAACGTTCCATTGTTTTTCCTGATTGACGTCATCCAACCGTTGGCATATATCTGCTACCACTGGAGATTCTGTACCAAAATGACCGCCGTCAGCAACAACTAACCCTAATTTAATCGCTTCTTGTGCATCATGATATTTCAAATCACCCGTCAAATAGAGTTGGGCGCCTGCATCTTTGGCTTGTTTCATAAATCCGGCACCACCGCCACCTAACAGGGCTACTTTGGATACGATTGTGTCTGCGTCACCGGCATACGGCAAGACAGACCGATTTAATACCCGTTTTATTTTCTGCATGACAATCCCTGCTGGTTCCGGCGTCGGCCAATCACCTACACGTCCCATAGCATATTGATGTCCTTTATTCGCTAAGGGATAAATATCATACGCAGGTTCTTCATAGGGATGTACTGCCAATACCGCCTGTAATACTTGCGAAAGCAACGAGGCCGGTACAATGGTTTCAATCCGTTCTTCTGCTGTTTTTTCTACAACACCCGGTTTTCCAATAAAAGGATGGGTACCTTCATGGGGTTTAAAGCGTCCTTCGCCGGCAACAGTGAAGGAGCAATCACTATAGTTGCCAATAAAGCCGGCGCCGCTCTTGGCTAATGCCTGTCGTACTGCATCATTATGACTAACCGGGACATAGATGGCCAATTTATACAGCTTATCTTCTTTCACCGGAATTAATCCCGTAAGATGTTGTAATCCCAAAATTCGTGCTAAAACATCATTGACACCGCCATCTGCGCTATCAAGATTCGTATGAGCACTATAGACAGAAATATGATGGGCTAACAATTTTTGATACATTTCCCCATCATACGTATCAGTGCGCAGCATTTTGAGTCCATCAAAAATAACCGGATGATGACTGATAATCATATTGACATCATGGGCAATCGCATAATCTACGGTCCCCATCATA
>CALBLM010000210.1 GCA_937895695.1 uncultured Megasphaera sp. | reverse complement strand
TCGGCAGCCGGTCTTTCAAAAGAAAAAGGAAATTTTTTGCCTTGTTCTTTGAGTGCTTCTTCGACTTGTAGTTTCATATTTCTACCTCGACCATACTATTATATCTATCTGTAAATACTTTGTCAATGCCTTTTTATCGTTACTCATGCGTCTTTTCCAATAAATTCTCGCAATAATGAATTATAGGGCACAACAGAAGCGTCTAATCCCCGAAATGGTTTTAGAAATTTCAGCAGACGCTGTGCCTCGATGTAATGAGGACTTTCTTTCGTAATTGTCGCCAACAACGGTTCTGCATAGGTTTTAAGAACGGAAAGTTCATACGGCAAGGCCGTGTTGAAAATGACATCGGCATCTTCCTGATACGGATAAATATTCGTTTCTTCTCCACGCCGTACATCAGCCCATATATCCATCGTAGCCTGAGGCCCGCGATCGCGGAACTGCTGATCTCGTACCATACGGCGAATAATCCGTGTATCCGATGTGGAAATTCGGTTGTGGTCATTAATCCGGATCTGCGTCAGTACTCCTAATGTAATTTTTACTTTTTCGTATCGCGGCAGCATATATGTCAATGAATCATTCAATGCATGAAGCCCTTCTACAACAATCGGCTGATGTGGTTCTAGTCGCACAGGCTTTTCATCAAAATATCGTTTTCCCGTCACAAAATCATATCGAGCTAAATGAACTTCTTTTCCTTGCTGCAATTCATCAATTTGCTGATTAAATAATGGTACATTTACAGCCCGCAAGGATTCAAAATCATAACTACCATCCGGATTTTTAGGCGTTTCTTCCCGATTATGGAAATAATCATCTAATGAAATCTTAACCAGACGCAGCCCAACAACACGTAACTGCGTCGTCAACCGCTTGCAAAATGTCGTTTTACCGGCTGATGAAGGACCGGCAATCAAAATAACTTTGATTTTAGGACGTCGTGTTACCACATAATCTGCAATTTGAGCCAGTTTCTTTTCCTGTAACGCTTCTGCCATATCTACAATGTCTTGAATGGAATCTTCTGCAATATAGTGATTTAAATCCGATACATATTCGCAGCGTACAATCCTTCCCCATTCTTCGGCATCCAAAAATAGACGAGCCATTTTTGGAATTTCTTTATATGGCGGTAACGTGTCCGGATGATCCGGCGTCGGCGTTTCTAAAATAATGCCTGGCGCATAAGAACGCAAATTAAAGCATGTCAAATACCCCATGCTCGGTAATAAAGGTCCCATGTAATAATCAAAAACAGGGCCGCATTGATACGCCATAATTTGGTTCATATGAACATAGCGCAGCAATTCAGCTTCTCGCTCTAAATGTCGGTTACGACACATATCCATCGCTGTTTCTGCACTGATGACAAGTTGAGAAATTTCTGCATCCTGCGCTACTAGTTCATCCATACGCCGTTTTATAGAATCGACATCCCGAACGGTAATAGAATGACCGATTGCCAATTCACAATACAAGGCCTTTCGCAGTGCATGTTTGACAAAAACGCGCCCATGTGGATATAAGTCACTGACTGCTCGCGTCAACAACATCGTGGCCGTACGAATCATACATTGGTTTCCTTCTAATGTGCCTAATGAAAACCAAGATATATCTCCATCTGCCTGCACTTTAGTCTGCAAACCAACAAATTCATTGTTATACAACGCGGCCGCAATGGGGGGCTGGCTGTTTGGATACTGTTCTTTACTAATTTGCAGCAAAGACGTTCCTTTTTCTACCGTATATGTCTTATTTTTAGTTGTATCTTTCAGTGTAATCACAATCTATCCCTCCTCCAGCCATTCGGCTGCTATGATGACGAAACATGCCTCTATTAACATAATTCGTCAAAACATGCGTATTTCCTTTTTTGTGATATAATATGGATACATTCTATAGACTACTAAAAAGAAGGTTCATGTATGATAAATAAATTCATTGATGGAAAATTGCTGTTAGCAATCGCTGTAATTTGCGGCTGTCTCAGTGCAGCATATGGCTCATATGAAACCATATACAAAGCCACGCCAGACTACTCATTACATTGTCTGCAACAGGCTGCTGCGCAACATCATGATGATGTATT
>CALBLM010000209.1 GCA_937895695.1 uncultured Megasphaera sp. | reverse complement strand
AAGGTTGCCAAAGCTTCGCCTTCTACATCTTCAGCAATAATGAGGAGTTCTTTGCCAGCCTGAACTACTTTTTCAAGTACTGGGAGCATTTCCTGAATAGAAGCAATCTTGCGGTCTGTTACGAGGATGTACGGTTCAGCCATAACAGCTTCCATTTTATCCGGATCGGTTACCATGTACGGGGAAATATAGCCGCGGTCAAACTGCATGCCTTCTACAACGGAAAGCTGTGTACCCATGGTTTTAGATTCTTCAACAGTAATAACGCCGTCTTTACCAACTTTTTCCATAGCGTCAGCAATCAAGCCGCCAACTTCTTCATCACCGGCAGAAATAGAAGCAACCTGTGCGATAGAAGCTTTATCAGAAACGGAAATGGAACGTTTTTTGATTTCTTCAACCAATTTAGCAACAGCTTTTTCAATGCCGCGTTTCAAAATCATCGGGTTAGCACCGGCAGCGACGTTGCGCATACCTTCCTGAATCATAGCCTGTGCCAAAATCGTAGCAGTTGTCGTGCCGTCACCTGCTACATCATTAGTTTTCGTAGCAACTTCTTTTACGAGCTGTGCGCCCATGTTTTCAAAGGGATCTTCCAATTCAATATCACGAGCAATCGTTACACCATCATTGGTAATGGTCGGTGCACCGAATTTTTTATCCAAAACAACGTTGCGGCCTTTAGGTCCCAATGTAACTTTTACTGCATTAGCCAAAGCATCTACGCCTTTACCAAGAGCACGACGTGCATCTTCGTTAAACAAAATCTGTTTTGCCATAATAAAACACTCTCCTGTATATAAATTATATGTTACGTATGATTTACGAGTTAGATAATAGCCAAAATATCACGTTCGCTGACGATTAAGTACTGTACGCCTTCAAATTTAACTTCTGTACCGGCATATTTGGAGAAAATAATTTTGTCGCCAACTTTGACATCCAAAGCAACGCGTTTGCCATCATCTTGTACTTTACCCGGGCCTACAGCAATAACTTCACCTTGACTTGGTTTTTCTTTAGCTGTATCCGGCAAAAAGATACCACTAGCGGTTTTTTCTTCTTGTTCTAATACACGGATAACTACGCGATCTCCTAATGGTTTTAACATTTTATATTCCTCCTCAATGATGCAATCTTTTTTATTTATTAGCACTCACTGTGTATGAGTGCTAACTACAATATATATATTACCTACGAAAGGTAAAAAAGTCAAGACTTTTGACTCGATTTTCGTAGGCATTCTTATTTTTTTTGTTTTTTTAACTTTTCCGCACTAGCAATAACTGCTTTTGCAACATCTTTTAAGGACTTGCGATTCTTCATACTATACTGCTGCAGGCGATGATACGCTTCGTCTTCAGAAATATGATATAAATCCATCAAATAGCCTTTCGCCCGTTCTACGACTTTACGGGTTTCTATTTTTTCATTCATTTCATTGAGCTGCTGTGCGACTTCTTGCTGCCGCTTAAATTGGGAAATCGCGATTTCAATCGCCGGAAATAAATTGACCGGACTGATGGGTTTGACTAGATACCCTAATACGCCTGAATCTTTTGCTTTATCTACAATATCCTGCTGACTATAAGCAGTCAGCAGCAATACCGGTGCAATTTGTTCATGGCCAATCATTTTCGCCGCATGAATCCCATCAAGGCGCGGCATCTTAATATCCAGTAAAACAATATCTGGCTTTTCTCTTCGTACCAATTCCAATGCTTCTACGCCGTCTGCCGCTTCTCCTACGACAGTATAGCCGGCTTCTTCCAACATTTCACTGATATCCATACGGATAATCGATTCATCATCACCAATAACAACACGATACCCCATGATTTTATCCCCTTTCGATCAATGGAAATTGAATGATAACTTCTGTTCCTTTTGGTTTTGCATCTTGAAATTGCAACGTTCCTTTTAAATCCTTTTCAATTAACGTGCGTACAATCGCCAAGCCCAAATGACTTCTCTTAACAGGCTGTTGTTGGACCGCCGGCATATGACTCATACCAATTCCATTATCTCGTATACAAATCACGCATTCCTGATCATATTGTTGAATACGCACAGCTAACACGCCTTCACGGAGCCCCTCAAATCCATGAATAATAGCATTGGTAATCAATTCATTCAATACCAGTGCCAACGATGTGGCTGCATCCGAAGGAAGGAGCAGCGGATTCCCTTCGAAGTGAACATCTACATGACATTCTGCACTGACCATACTATGTGTCAATAATTCCAATAATTTTTTAGCTACATCAGATATATCAATATTCTCTTCATCATGATGCGATAAAATTTCATGAACCAAAGAAATACTCAAAATACGATTTAAGCTTTCTTTCAATACATTTTTGGCCTCTTGACTATCCGTTCGACGCATTTGCATGCGCAGCAAACTAGCAATAGTCTGCAAATTATTTTTGACACGATGATGAATTTCTTTAATGACAGATGTTTTAATCATCAATTCTTCTTCTTTGCGATATAGTTCTGTCCGTTCTGTTAGGATAGCAATGACCCGATGTACTTTTCCTCTTTGCAGTAACGGAATAACTCGCCGTGTAAAAACTACGTCGCCAACAGTTACGTTTTCAATGAATCCCTCACGTGTCGCCAAAGCCTGTTTAGCTCCTGTCAAATTCGTTTGGCTGTTGTAAATATTAAAGCCTGTCAGTGCTCCGGCATATCCTCGCATATGCAAAATGCTTTCGGCCATTTCATCGGCATAAATAATGACACCATTACAGTTAATCAAGACAACGCCATCTTGCAGAGACAACCGGTTATATAATGCCCGGCTGTCTTTCGTAATCGGAACCTGCAGCGATAAAAAAGCGGTTTCCGTCAATATTTCTCGGTTGGTTTCTACTTTGCCAATGAATACAATAACTGCCATAGTCAAACCGCCATTATCCACAAAGGGATACGCCGATAATGGCTCTATACGGCCGTAATCTACTTCTTTGCATCCTTGTACTAGCTGGCCGTTCTGTAATACTTCCAATGCAATCGGTTCTTCATACCCAGCAAAGACGTTTCCCGGAACCATCGTCTGTTCTTTATTTTCCGCTTGCTGCAAAAAAGGAGACCGATGGGCCGCTAATACGAGTGTATGTTCTTGCCGTCCCGGTACAAAAACTAATAATTCGCGATGAGATAAATCACTAGCAAACTGTAATAGTTCTTCGCTGTTTTTTAATATATGAATTTGTACATCCGATAATGCACTCTGCATCCGGCATATCGATTCCATGGAAGCCATGTGATTTCACCTCTGCTTATTGTTGTGATGTTATTGCCAATGCCGGTTTGGCATTGAGTGTTAAATCGGCAAATCGTCCGTCTAATGCCATGTAATATGCTCTGCAGCCAATCATGGCGCCATTATCGGTGCACAAAATAGGTTCTGGCCGATAAAAAGTATAGCCGTGTTCAGCACAAGCTTTTTCCATAGCTGCCGATAATCCACTATTAGCCGATACCCCGCCGGCCGCTACAATCGTCTTCATGCCACAGTATTGCGCTGCATCTATCGTTTTTTCCACTAACGTTTCCACAACAGTCTTTTGAAAACTTGCTGCAACATCATTGGCATCATACGATTGACCTCGTTGATCCTGTGTATGAAGATAATTTAATACGGCTGACTTCAAACCGCTGAAGCTAAATTCAAAATTATGTTTTTCATGAAGAGCCTTTGGAAATGAAATCGCATTGGGATTCCCTGTTTTAGCCAACGCATCAATCTGCGGGCCACCGGGATAGGGATATCCCATAACGCGAGCAATTTTATCAAAGGCTTCACCCGCTGCATCATCTCGCGTTTGTCCTAACAGCGTGAATTGATTATACCCTTCTATTTTTACAAGCTGCGTGTGCCCGCCAGAAACAACTAACGCCAAAAATGGCGGTTCCAATTTTGGATGACTTAAGAAGTTGGCAAAAATATG
>CALBLM010000208.1 GCA_937895695.1 uncultured Megasphaera sp. | reverse complement strand
CGTAAATATGCACCTCAGGTCATTTTAATTGGTGCTTCGCCGGATGGCCGTGATTTGGGCGGCCGCTTGTCTGCTATACTACAGGTTGGACTGGCAGCAGATTGTACCGATGTATATTACGGTGGCGATGATGATACACTGACTTGGGTTCGTCCAGCCTATACAGGTAAATTGTTTGCCAACATTCAGATGGCAACGCGGCCGCAGCTGGCAACGATTCGTGAACATACCTTTCATGCTCCTGCTTCAGATGCCAAACGAGAAGGGACGATTGTAACAGAAACCGTCGCTGTTGGTGATGTACCTGCGTATACGATTACACAGTCCGTACCATTACCTCCACAAGAACAGAAAATTGATTTGGAACATGCCGACATTGTCGTAGGCGTCGGGCGCGGCGTAGGCGATGAACAGGGTATGCAGCGTGCGCAAGCTTTTGCCGATGCTATTGGGGCCGCTTTTGGCGTGTCGAAACCGTTAGTAGATAATGGCTGGGCAACGCATGATATACAGATTGGCATTACGGGTAAAAAAATAGCTCCCAAGCTTTATATTGCCCTGGGTATTTCCGGTGCCATTCAGCATAAATTGGGCGTTCAAGATGCTGATGTGATTGTTGCTGTCAATACCGATCCGGATGCACCAATTTTTAAATTTGCCCATTATGGTATCGTTGGCGATTTATGGGATGCCTTGCCGGCATTAGAAGAACTACTGAAGAAACGAGCATAAATAATATTGTATTAGATAGAAAAGAACTGTCCTTGGGGATGGTTCTTTTTTTGAATAGGGAGGTACATCCAGTGGGATTATTTAATGGATTGATGGGACATGCCAGCGAAATTGATGCAGAAGAAGTGAGGGAAAAATATGCACCCATGCTCATGCGGGGCGAACTGATTAATCAGGCTTATAAAATTGTGCGGGATATGTGGATTTTTACAAACTGTCGATTGATTATCGTCAATGTCCAGGGGGTGACGGGAAAAAAAGTCGAGTATCATTCCATTCCGTATCGCAACATTACGCATTTTGCCGTTGAATCAGCTGGCAATTTTGATCTAGATGCGGAACTTAAAATTTGGGTCAACGGCATGGGAACGGAAGCGATTACACAGAAATTCAGTACGGATACGAATATCTATAAAATACAAGCCTTGCTGGCTGCCTATGTCATGGAATAATACTAAGATACAAGGTGCTGTTTGTTTAGGATAGGACAGATAGGCTGTATATAATATATTAATGATACAAAATATGATACAATACAAGCAGAGTATGAATAGGAAGGATGGATAAACAGGTGAAGAAATTTTTAGAAGAATCTGCTATTGTAGTGAATGAAGCGATTATTCCTGACGTTTGGAAAATGGTCTTTCATGCACCACACATTGCAGCAGAACCAAACCCCGGTCAGTTTGCCAATGTACAAAAAACAGAGGGAAAAACATTTTTACGCCGTCCCTTTGGGATTGTCGATGCCGATACCACGACGGGTACGGTGACTATTATTTACCGGCTGGTTGGTAAAGGAACCCATGAAATGGCTGCCATGAAAGTGGGCGAAACGATTAGTGTCGAAGGTCCTTTGGGAGAAGGTGTGTTTACTACGGCTCCCGGCAAAGCCTTATTGGTCGGCGGCGGTGTAGGATTAGCTCCGCTTATTTTCTTGGCGAAAACATTAGATCATCCTGTCGTACTGGTTGGCGGAAAAACGGCGACAGAAACCTTTTGGACGAAGTTTTTTGAACCCTATGCCGATACGATATATGTAACGACTGATGATGGATCGCTGGGCATCAAAGGATTTGCCGTACAGGCATTGCCAACTATTTTTGCTAAGCATCCTATTGATCGCGTATCTACATGCGGTCCAACGGTCATGATGAAAACGATTGCCGAAGCGTCTGAGCAAGCCGGCATTGCTTGTGAAGTATCCATGGAAAAACGCATGGCTTGTGGGATTGGCGTTTGTCTGGGTTGTACGTTTGAAAGCAAAGTGAGCGGTAAGCGATATAAAGTGTGTGCCGATGGGCCTGTATTTTCGGCGAAGGAGGTCTTTTAATGGATACCAATCACATAGCAGTACAGTTTGCCGGTATTTCGATGAAAACACCGGTAATGGGAGCATCCGGTACGTTTGGATTTGGACTGGAATATGCTGATTTTTTGGATATTGACAAGATAGGTGCTATTATTTCCAAGGGGATTACGCCACTGCCGCGCGCCGGCAATCCCGGTGTGCGTGTGGCCGAAACACCGTCGGGAATGCTTAACTGCATCGGTTTGGAAAACCCCGGTGTCGATGTATTTAAAAACGATATTTTGCCAAAAGTTAGTCAACATCCGACGCCGCTGATTGTCAATATTTCTGCCGGTACGGCGGAAGAATACGGGGAATTGGCTGCGAAATTAGATGTAGATGGTGTGGCAGCACTGGAAGTCAATATTTCATGTCCGAACGTCAAAGAAGGGGGCATTGTGTTTGGCACGAAGCCGGAAGCGGCCGCAGCGGTTACACGCAGCGTGAAAGATCATACATCCAAACCGGTTATTATGAAATTGTCTCCCAATGTAACGGATATTACGGTTATGGCTAAAGCCGTCGAAGAAGCCGGTGCCGATGCCATTTCCCTTATCAATACCCTTACGGGCATGGCCATTGATATTCATACGCAAAAACCGCTGCTTGGTAATATTACCGGCGGTTTGTCCGGTCCAGCTATCAAACCGATTGCGTTGCGTATGGTTTGGCAGACGGCAAAGGCCGTACAAATTCCGATTTTGGGATTGGGTGGCATTGCCTCTTGGCAGGATGCGATCGAATTTATGCTCGCCGGTGCCAGTGCTGTAGCCGTAGGCGCGTATAATTTTGTTAATCCCCGTGCTGTTGAAGAAATTGCTGTCGGCATGGATCAATATTGCCGGGATATGGGCGTTTCCCATATCAGCGATATTGTGGGAAAGATTCATGAGTAACCTGCATAATTAGTGATTGACATGCATACGCGTTTTTGATAGAATTTACTTGTATTTATTATATGGACTTTGACGTTGCATATATGAGTATAGTCTTACATCAATAAGGAGATGTACTATGAACATTGCTTTATGGACTAAGAAAAAAATGGTTGATACATTGCAGTGCAATCAGTGCGTCTAAATGAATGAACCCAAAGGTGAGGAATGCCTCGCTTTTGGGTTTTACTTATTCTAAGGAGGGGTCTCTGTTGAAGGTCGGTTTAGTAATGGGAAGCGATTCAGATTTTCCCGTCATGAAAAAGGCGTTGGATATTTTCAAACAATTCGGTGTAGAATATGAAGTTTTACTAGCATCTGCACACCGTACACCGACAGCTGTTAGAGAATTTGTTACAGGAGCTGAAAGCCGTGGCATTCGCGTTATCATTGCCGGTGCCGGTATGGCCGCACATTTGCCGGGCGTTATTGCCAGCTATACAACATTGCCGGTCATTGGGGTTCCTTTGGAAAGCGGCAGCCTAAAAGGCATGGATGCTTTGCTTGCCATTGTACAGATGCCGTCAGGTATGCCCGTTGCTACCATGGCAATCAATGGTTCTAAGAATGCAGCGTTACTGGCCATTCAAATCGGTGCCGTTAGTGACCCGGCCTTGGCCGCTAAGTATAAGGCATATCGTGAAGACATGGCAGCACAAGTCATGGAAAAAAACCGTAAATTACAGGAAACGGTACAATCGATGTAACCGGTAGGAACATGTATATTTTCAATTTATAGGAGGTTTTCATGTTTTACGATCCGATTTGGGATAAGCAGCATGAAGAATGCGGCGTATTAGGTATTTATGACAAAACATTAGATATTCCCCGTTACATTTATTGGGGACTTTTTGCCTTGCAGCATCGCGGCCAGGAAAGCGGTGGCATGGCATTGACCGACGGCAGTGATATTCATACATACCGGGGAATGGGACTGATTAGTACTGTTTTTGCCAATGGCGTACCAGAAGAAGAAGGCGGCCCGATTGGTATTGGCCATGTCCGGTATTCCACAACTGGGTCGAATAACCCTCGCAATATACAGCCTTTGGCTGTATATACGCCTATGGGACAGTTGGCATTGGCCCATAACGGCAATTTAACGAATACACGGGTACTGCGTGAAGAATTAGACCGCGGCGGTGCGACGTTCCAAACGACGATGGACAGTGAAATCATTGTCAATTTGATTAGCCGCAGCCATAAAGATACGATGGAAGAACGGATTATGGAAAGCATGAATCGTATTAAAGGCGCCTATTCGCTCGTATTGATGACGCGGGATAAATTGTACGGTGTGCGCGATCCTTATGGATTTAGGCCGCTTTGTATTGGCCGCACGGAAAACGGTGGCTGGGTATTGGCTTCCGAAACGTGTGCCCTTGATGCCATCGGTGCATCGTTTGTTCGCGATGTGCAGCCTGGTGAATTTGTGGAAATCGGTGAAGGCGGCGTCAAATCGACGATGTATGCCCAAGCAGATCGTAAGCAGATCTGTTCCTTTGAATATATTTACTTTGCCCGTCCGGACAGCGTCATTGACGGCCAGGACGTCTATCAATCTCGCTTGAATATGGGCCGGGAAATGTGGAATGAAACGCAGTATGATGCGGATTTGGTCATTTCCGTACCGGATAGCGGCAATACGGCAGCTATTGGCTATTCCCTGGCATCGGGCATTCCCTTTAAACACGGTCTCATCAAAAATCGTTATATGGGACGCACTTTTATTAAACCGAATCAAAAACAGCGTGAACTGGCTGTACGCATGAAACTAAACGTCGTCAAGTCCGTCGTCAAGGGCAAACGCATTGTCATGGTCGATGATTCCATTGTCCGCGGTACGACGAGCGGTATTATCTGTAAACTCCTACGCGAAGCGGGTGCCAAGGAAGTATACATGTGTGTATCGGCACCGCCGATTATGTATCCGTGTTTTTACGGCATTGATACATCAGTTCGCAAAGAATTGATTGCATCTACGCTGAGTGTAGAACAAATTCAAAAATACATTGGCGTTGATAAACTGCACTTCATTTCCATTGAAGGACTAAACCGTGCCATTGAAAATATCCCCAAAGAAGACATGTGCCTAGCATGCTTTAATAATGATTACCCCACTGATATTCCTAAGTCCAACGAAGAAGGAGAAAAATATGCTCTCGAACAAAACAAATAAAGGATTGACGTACGCCGATGCAGGTGTAGATATTGATGCTGGCAATAAAGCCGTAGAATTGATGAAAGACTCTGTAAAAGCAACGTATCGCCCGGAAGTATTAGGCGATCTCGGCGGTTTTGGCGGCCTGTTCTCCTTGATGAACAGCAAGCTCAAAAAACCGATTCTCGTCAGCGGTACTGATGGTGTAGGCACAAAACTCCGTTTGGCCATTATGATGGGCAAACATGATACTGTCGGTCAGGACTGCGTAGCCATGTCCATCAATGACGTTCTCGTCCAAGGGGCAGAACCGCTCTTTTTCTTGGACTATATTGCTGTTGGTAAATTAGACCCCGTGCAAGTTGCTACGATCGTCAAGGGCGTTGCTAATGCCTGCAAAGAATCCGGCTGTGCTCTCCTCGGCGGGGAAACGGCTGAAATGGCAGGCTTTTATGCCAAAGATGACTATGATCTTGCCGGCTTCGGTGTAGGAATTGTCGATCGCGATCGTGTGATTACGGGCGAACATATCAAAGCTGGTGACGTATTGGTTGGCCTTCCTTCAACAGGGGTGCATTCCAATGGCTTCTCATTGGTTCGTAAAATCGTATTGGAACGTCAGAACATGAAACTCGACCAGTATGTCGATGAATTGGGTATGACTATTGGCGAATGCCTGTTGACACCGACGAGGTTGTATCCAAAGCCATGTCTGCCGATTATTCAGAACTTTGATGTTAAAGGTATGGTTCATATTACAGGCGGTGGTTTCTATGAAAATATTCCGCGTGTTCTTCCCGATGGCGTAGGTGTTGAAATTGATGTCACATCGTGGCCGCAGCTACCAATTTTTGGCTTATTGCAGCAGTGGGGCAATGTTGATAAAAAAGAAATGTATCGCACCTTTAATATGGGCATTGGTATGATTATGATTGTAGATGCAAAGGATGCTGATGCGGTATTGCAAAACTTGGCAGATCGCAATGAAAAAGCTTATGTCATTGGCAAGGTTGTTAACTCCGATGTACCCGTTACCTTACAGGGAGGCGTCTTTAATGCCTAAAAAAAATATGATTATTTTTGCTTCCGGTCGCGGTTCCAATGCTGTCGCATTGCATGAAGCCGTTGAAGCAGGAACAATCAACGCAGAAATTAAAGCATTGGTATGTGACATTCCGGGAGCTCCGGTTATGGATAGAGCCAAGGAATGGGGCGTGCCGGTGATTTTGGCAGATAGAAAACAATTTGATTCGAAAGCGGCTTTTGAACAATATATTCTCGATCAGATCGCACCGTATCAGGCCGATGTCATTTGCCTGGCCGGATTTATGCGCTTGTTGAGCGGTGATTTTATTTCCCAGTATGAACATAAAATTATCAATATTCATCCGGCGTTGTTGCCATCGTTCCGTGGGTTGCATGCCCAAGGACAGGCTGTGGCGGCAGGTGTAAAAATTGCTGGCTGTACTGTACATTTTGTCGTACCCGATATGGATGCGGGACCGATTATTCTACAGTCTGCTGTACCTGTATTGGATGACGATACGGAAGATACGCTGGCAGCTCGTATTCTGACCAAAGACCATCCGACATTTGTCAAAGCGGTGTCGTTGTTCTGTAATGATAAGCTGACAATTGATGGAAATGTTGTCAAAGGAACACAAGATTAAGGAGGAATTGTCATGAAAGTCAAACGCGCATTGATTAGTGTATCTGATAAAACGGGTGTAGTGAAATTAGGGAAAGCCTTGGCTGCCATGGGAATTGAAATTATTTCTACAGGCGGTACGATGCGGGCACTAAAAGAAGCTGGTGTTCCCGTTATGGCTGTACAAGATGTGACGGGCTTTCCGGAAATGATGGATGGCCGTGTCAAAACGCTCAATCCTAAAATTCACGGAGCTATTTTGGCTGTTCGTGATAATCCGGAACATGTAAAGGCCATGAAAGACCATGATATTACGCCAATTGATTTGGTTGTCGTCAATTTGTATCCCTTTCAGCAGACGATTGCCAAACCGAATGTCACGCTTGCTGAAGCCATTGAAAATATCGATATCGGTGGTCCCTGCATGGTTCGTGCGTCGGCTAAAAACAATAAGTATGTCGCTATCGTTACCAATCCGGATAAATACGATGAAATCATTGCTATTTTGCAAAAAGACGGTGAATTTACCGATCAGTATCGGTTGGAATTAGCGCAGGAAGCATTTCATCATACCGCTGTCTATGACACGGCCATTGCCGCGTATTTGGAACAGCAGGTCAAGAAGGGGGAATAAGACGAATGAAAGTAGCAGTTATTGGCGGCGGCGGTCGTGAACATACACTGGCATGGAAACTTTCGCAAAGTCTTAATGTTGAAAAATTATATGCCATTCCCGGTAGTGCTGCGATGGCAGACATCGCAACGTGCGTCAATATTCCCCTTTCTGATTTGGAAGGAATTGCCAACTATTGCGTAAAAGAAGGTATCGATATGTTAGTTGTCGGTCCGGAAGTGCCTTTAACAGAAGGGCTGGCCGATATTTGCCAAGCGAAGGGACTGGCTGTATTTGGCCCGAATAAAGCGGCAGCACAGATGGAAGGTTCTAAAGTATTTGCCAAAAATCTCATGAAGAAATACCATATACCGACGGCAGCGTATGCATCCTTTACGGATGGCGAAGCCGCCAAAGCGTATATCCATGAACAAGGCGCTCCTATTGTTGTTAAAGCCGATGGCTTAGCAGCCGGAAAAGGTGTTGTCGTAGCGCAGACCGAAGAAGAAGCTGTCGAAGCGGTCAATGCCATGATGGAAGATCATATTTTTGGTGCTTCCGGCGGTCGTATTGTCATTGAAGAATGCATGGTAGGCGAAGAAGCTAGTCTGCTTGCCTTTGTTGACGGCACGACGATTGTGCCCATGATTTCCGCGCAAGATCACAAACGGATTTTTGATAATGATGAAGGTCCGAATACGGGTGGCATGGGTGCGTATGCACCGGCTCCGGTCATGACGCCGGCATTGGTGAAAGAAGTAGAAGAAACGATTTTGCGTCCCACCATTGAAGGATTGCGTCAAGAAGGTATTACCTATCAGGGATGCTTGTATGCTGGCTTGATGATTACGGCCCAAGGACCGAAAGTCGTCGAATTCAACTGCCGTTTTGGAGATCCAGAAACGCAGGCTGTTTTACCGCTGCTAGACAGTGATTTGGCAGAAATTATGTATGCCTGCACGCAGGGTAAGCTGCGTGCCGATATGGTGCAGTGGAAACCGGCTTCGGCATGCTGCGTCGTTATGGCATCGGCAGGATATCCGGCATCATCCCATAAAGGAGACGTCATTGAAGGATTGGATGCCTTGGATACAGACGCCATGGTTTTCCATTCCGGCACGGCCAAGAAAGACGGCCAGTATGTCACCAACGGCGGTCGTGTGCTCGGTGTGACCGCTGTAGCGCCGACGCTAAAAGAAGCCATTGATAAGGCATATCACAACGTACAGGCCATTCATTTTGACGGGCAGCAAGTTCGCAGTGATATTGGTGCCAAAGGGCTGAAACATTTAAAATAACATACGTCATATCATAAGGCAGTAGTTCATCCGACAGCAGTCGTTTAGGATTGCTGCCTTGTTTTTATATTGAGGAGAATACGATGGAGTATCGCATTGAAAAAGATTCTATGGGAGAAATACGCGTGCCGGCAGATAAACTTTGGGGTGCCCAGACGCAGCGTAGTTTTGAAAATTTCCAAATCGGTACGGAAAAAATACCGTATGCCATGGTTAGGGTGTTTGCCTATTTAAAAAAAGCGGCAGCATTAGTCAATAAACATATAGGCGTTGTCGATGCCGATCGGGCTGATGCCATTGCGCAGGCTTGCGATGATATATTGGCAGGAACATTAGACGGTAATTTTCCATTGGCTGTTTGGATGACCGGAAGTGGCACGCAGTTTAATATGAATGTAAATGAAGTTGTTGCTCATCGGGCTATGCAAATTTTGAAAGCCCAGGGAAAAGATATATTGATTCACCCCAATGACCATGTCAATCATTCACAAAGCTCCAATGATACGTTCCCAACGGGCCTGCATATGGCCGGCGTACTGCTGATTAAACAACAGTTGTTTCCCGCCATGGATGCCCTTTATGCCGCGTTAGAGAAAAAGGCCAAAGCCTATGCGTCGATCGTCAAAATTGGCCGTACCCATTTGCAGGATGCGACGCCCTTGACACTGGGACAAGAAATTAGCGGCTGGGCCCGTATGATTGAACGAGACAAAGAAATGCTGGAAAAAGGCATTAATTTTCTGCGCGACTTGGCCATGGGCGGTACAGCAGTCGGCACCGGCATTAACTGTCCGCCCGGCTATGATGTTCAATTTGCTGAAACCGTTAGTCGTCTAACGGGAGAAACATTCCATACGGCACCGAATAAATTCCAGTCTCTGACGAGTAAAGACGAAGTAACCGTTGTTCATGGCATGCTTAAAGCCTTGGCTTGCGATTTGATGAAAATAGCCAATGATGTACGCTGGCTGGCATCAGGACCGCGTTGCGGCATTGGAGAAATCACGATTCCGGAAAATGAACCGGGCAGTTCGATTATGCCTTCGAAAGTAAATCCGACACAATGTGAAGCGGTCACGATGGTAGCCGTCCAAGTTATGGGCAATGATGCAACTATGGGATTTGCAGCTAGTCAGGGAAATTTTGAGCTCAATGTATTTATGCCGGTCATGGCGTATAATTTGGTACAATCGATTCGTTTGCTGAGCGATGTCATGGATTCGTTCCGAAAACATTGTATCATTGGTATTCAGCCAAATTTGGCTCGTATTGACCATAATCTGCATCAGTCCTTAATTTTGGTAACCGGATTAGTCCCCCTTGTTGGGTATGACAAGGCATGTATGATTGCCAAGAAAGCTGCTAAAGAAGGGCTGACGCTGAAAGAATCGGCATTGGCTACGGGATTGGTAACGGCAGAGCAATTTGATGCAGCCATGGATCCGGGCAAACTGGCAGGGATTCAGTAAGCTCATTGCTCATCAAGAGGATGGAAACACTCCTTGCTCTTTTAGACTATTTATGCTATGATAAGGAACATGAAGTATGGCGATGCAAGAGAGGAGTAAGCATACGAGTTAGCGAATCAGGGATGGTGAAAGCCTGTTAACTATGCTGAAGGCGCTCTGAAGGCCACAGCCGGAAGTCCTTTCCGAAGGATGTGTATGGCTGAGTAATGAAGCGGGTCTTTTGGACCAACCAGGGTGGAACCGCGGGTACGTATACTCGTCCCTGTAACATTATGATGATGTTACAGGGACTTTTTGTATTACTAGGAGGGAAATACAGATGAACTTTCAAGACATGATATTTGCATTGAAGAATTTTTGGTCCTCCCAAGGCTGCATCATTTATGAACCATATGATGTAGAAAAAGGGGCAGGTACAATGAATCCGGCGACGTTTTTGCGTACGCTGGGACCGGAACCATGGCATGTTGCTTATGTAGAACCATCACGCCGTCCGGCCGATGGTCGCTATGGTGACAACCCAAACCGTTTGTATCAGCACCATCAATTCCAGGTTATTTGCAAACCATCTCCCGATAATATTCAGGAATTATATTTAAAGAGCTTGGAAACATTGGGCATCAATCCGAAAGAACATGATATTCGTTTTGTTGAAGATAACTGGGAATCTCCGACATTAGGTGCCTGGGGCCTGGGCTGGGAAGTCTGGCTGGACGGCATGGAAGTTACGCAGTTTACGTATTTCCAGCAAGTCGGCGGTATTGATGTTGCTCCCGTTTCTTCGGAAATTACGTATGGTATGGAACGCTTGGCTATGTACATTCAGGGCGTAGAAAATGTATACGACTTAAAATGGACTGACGACGTTACGTATGGCGATATTTTCCATCAAAACGAAGTAGAACAGTCTACGTATGCCTTTGAATTAAGCAACGCCGATTTATTATTCCATTTATTTGATGAATACGAAAAAGAAGCCATGCGTGTTATCAAAGCGGGGTTTGTATTACCGGCGTATGACTATGTACTAAAATGTTCTCACACGTTTAATCTTCTCGATGCACGCGGTGCTATTAGTGTTAGCGAACGTGCTGCCTTTATAGGTCGTGTTCGTAATATGGCTCGTGCCTGCGCTAAAGCATACTTGGAACAGCGTGAAAAATTGGGATTCCCCATGTTGAAAAAGGAGGAAAAATAAATGAGCAAAGATTTGTTACTTGAAATTGGTACGGAAGAAATCCCGGCTCATTATATGCCGAGTATCCTCAAACAAGTGAAAGATTTGGCTGCTAAAACATTTGGCGAAGCCAATATTACCTATGAATCGATTCGTACCATCGGTACGCCGCGCCGCGTTGCCTTACTCATGAAGGGCGTAGCGGAAAAACAGGCCGATGTACCTTCTAAAAATAAAGGACCTTCTGCAAAAATTGCGTTTGATGCCGATGGTAATCCGACAAAGGCTGCCATGGGATTTGTCCGCGGTCAAAAGATTGATGTCAACGATTTGGTCGTAGAAGATGGCTATGTATATGCCAATGTGACCAGTATCGGTGCGCCGACGGAAGGGTTATTGCCGGATATGCTCAAGGGCATTATTACAGGCTTGAA
>CALBLM010000207.1 GCA_937895695.1 uncultured Megasphaera sp. | reverse complement strand
AAACAAACGGAAAATGCCCAAAAAAAAACGGTACCCTATTACCAATGGCGATATAACCGCCGCAATACAGCAAGCTGCGCAAGATGGGTTCGATAAAACGAGCACACCTTATAAAGCACAAATTGACTGGGGCTGGCACAATATGACACTGAGCCTGAGTGATACACAGAAAATCCCCGGTTACGATTCCTTACCATCTGCTTCCCAATCCAAGCATCTAATCGCTACGTATATGCCAGTCGAAGGACGACAGTCTATCTCTTTATCAAAAGAATGTATCCTATACGGGCCGCTAACATATCAAAAATATACAGGAACTCTCGCGGGACAAGCTATCGATATCGAAGTGTGGCCGATTCCCAATTCTTCCGAATACATCACCGAACTGTCCTTTAAAGCTGCTACCTATACAGAAGCTGCTAAAAAGAGAGAAAAAATACAAAACATATTGGAAACAAACCAGATCGTCAAAGCAAAAGATTCTTTAAAGACATCGAAAATTTTAAATTCCTATTAAAAAAATGCCTTGTCGTACATCGCACTTAACGTGTACGACAAGGCATTTGTATATCCCATCGTTTGCTTATTCAGCAGGTACAATCGTACCTTTATATTTTTCATCAATGAATTTCTTTACGCCATCTGAATGGAATAATTCAGCAATTTTTTTATACGTTGCATTATCCTTATCGTTGCTGCGTGCAGCGAGAATCATAACTGCCAAAGGTTCATCTTTGGGTTCCAAATAAATGCCTTGTTCTTTGACATTCAATCCAGCACTCATGACATAATTCATCGTAATAACGGCTGCATCTACATCATCTAGACTGCGCGGAAGCTGAGCTGCTTCAATTTCTTTAAACTGTAAATGTTTCGGATTGTCTACGACATCAGCAGGTGTAGCTTTAAATCCTACACCATCTTTCAATTTAATAATACCAGCACGCTGTAACAAGGCCAGGCCACGGCCGCCATTGGTCGGGTCATTGGGAATTGCTACAACTGCACCGTCTCGCAACTGGTCTATTTGTTTTACTTTATTACTGTAAACGCCCATACGCATTAAAATCGTATTGCCAATCGCCGTCAAATCCGTGCCGTTTTGCTTATTGAAATTATCCAAAAACGGCTTATGCTGATAACTTACCAAATCCACATCGCCATCGGCCAATGCCTTATCCGGCGTAATATAATCAGAAAATTCTACGACTTTAATTTTAATACCTTGTTTTTCTGCTTCCTTAGCCACCGCTTCTACAACTTCAGCATGCGGACCTGCTGTTGCACCAATTTTAATTTCTTTATCCGGCTTAGTCGCAGACTGACTACCTTCCTGACTGCCACATCCGGCTAAACTCAATACAAGCAAACCTACTGCTGCCAATGGCAATACATACTTTTTGAAATTCATACAAAACTCCCCCTAGATTAAACTTTTCTACATACAAAAACGCCATCTGCCGTAAGCAGATGGCGCAATATGGAGCAATTTACGTATCCATAACTCATCTGCCAGGTATCCCTGTTGGAATTGGCACCTTTCTGATTTCAGAAGGTTGCCGCAGCTTCATAGGGCCAGTCCCTCGGCTGCTCTTGATGATGGATAAAAGCAATTCACTTTTATGACAAATATCATACACGCCGTAATTGCTCTTGTCAAGATATTTATTTTTTTAATTTATTTTCTTCTATATATCGAATGACCATTTCTGTCGTCACGGCCATTAGCTCTGCACAAGACACGGGGCCACCGTTAGCCGGACTTTTTAAAACACGACAGCACGATGCTTTAAACTGATTCATCCATTGCTGATAAAACGCTTTAACAGGCACATTTATTTCCGGTTTTGTTTTTTCCTGGGGATCTACGCGACCAACTAACACGCCTAATACCAAACAGGCTCCGTTCAATGCACCGCAAATACAGCCACTGCCGGCAACACCGCCGCCCATAACGGAAACCATACGAAATACCTCTTGAGGCAGCTGCAAATCCAAATAATCATTACATACTTTAACGACCGTTTCAGCACAGTTATTACCTTGCTGCTGATATTGTTGCGCCAACATCTTAATATCTTCCATACACGTTACCTCCTAATCGTATATATTTATTTTATTATATCATATTATATGTATCTTAACTCGCCAGTAAAGTTGAGGCATAACAAAACCGCATGCTATTTCTGTAATCTATGCGAATTTTCTATTTGGTTCGCTGTTATTTTTATGTTATACTTTTTCCAAGTCAAAATTGCATCATTTTTATCCAGAGTGGTGGAGGGACTGGCCCTATGAAACCCGGCAACCGATTACGATACGGTGCTAATTCCTGCGGAATTCATTCCGAGAGATAAAGATACGGTATGTCCTCTTTTCTCGGATGAAAAGAGGTTTTTTATTTTTAGGAGGTATGATACAGATGAACCATTTAAAAAAATTAAGTGTATTAGCAGCATCGGCATTACTGGCAGTTGCCGTTTTAGCTACTGGCTGCGGCAGCAACACCCCGACGGGCGGCAAAGAAGTATCCAAAAATACGACGATTACTGTCGGGGCCACGCCAGTTCCTCATAGTGAAATTTTAAATGAAATTAAACCCTTGCTCGCTCAAGAAGGTATTGATTTAAAAATTGTTGAATTTACAGATTACGTAAAACCTAATTTAGCATTAAGCGACAAAGAACTCGATGCCAATTTCTTTCAACATACACCGTACTTAGATAAATTTAATGCAGAACGCGGCACAAAACTCAAAGCGATTTGCAAAGTACATGTCGAACCGATGGGCATTTATTCCCATAAAATCAAAGATTTAAAAGACGTTCCTGATGGTGCCAAAGTTGCTATTCCTAATGATCCGACCAATGGCGGCCGCGCCCTTCTCGTACTGCAGAGTGCCGGACTAATCGGTCTGAAAGACGGCGGCTCTATTACTTCTACCATACAGGATATCGAAAAAAACGACAAGCATCTGCAATTTGTTGAATTAGAAGCCGCACAAGTTCCCCGTTCTGTCGATGATGTAGATATTGCCCTTATCAATACGAACTTTGGCATGGAAGCCGGATTCAACCCATTAAAAGACGCGCTCTTCTTGGAAGCGAAAGATTCACCATATGCCAACGTATTGGTTATTCGTGAAGGTGACGAAAATCGACCGGAAATTCAAAAATTAGTCAAAGCCCTGCAGTCACCGGAAGTAAAGAAATTCATCGAAGATAAATATGCCGGTGCTATTCTGCCAAGTTTCTAATTTTTAACCCAAAACCCAGTGAAAAAGATATATATATCTTTTTCACTGGGTTTTCATTTTCCCTAACAAGTATTCATGATATAATACATGTATATTGCAGATTTCATTGCTTTACTGAAATACTGCATATATGACAGAAATGAACCTGTTTCTGCATTATTACGATTACAAGGAGAGTTTTTATATATGCATACCAACACGCTATTTTCAAAAAAAACAGTTTTTTCTTTTGAAGTGTTCCCGCCCAAACGCGATATGCCTTTGGATACCATTTACAGTACACTCGATGAACTTAGTAAATTACATCCTGATTTTATTAGCGTCACCTGTGGTGCCAACGGCCAAGGCGGCAATCGTACTGTCGAAGTCGCTTCTGCTATCAAACATACCTATGGCTGCGAAACAGCAGCTCATATGCCATGCATTTATTTGACAGAAGAAGAAGCCCTGCATACGCTGCAAGAATTAAAACAAGAAGGCATTGACAACATTTTAGCCCTACGCGGTGATGAAACACCGGGAAAACAACGAGCACATGTGTTTGAACATGCCAGTGACCTTGTTGCTTTTATCAAAAAAAATGCACCTGAATTCAATGTAATCGGTGCCTGCTATCCCGAAACCCATACGGAAGCCAAAACACCGGCTGCGGATATCCGTAATCTCAAAACGAAGGTAGATGCCGGTGCCAGCGAATTGATTTCACAGCTTTTCTTTGATAATACGATGTTTTACCGTTTTCTCGAACGCTGCGAAATCGCCGGTATTAATGTGCCGATTGAAGCCGGCATTATGCCAGTTACGAATAAAAAGCAAATTGAACGCATGGTATCTCTTTGTGGAGCTACATTACCTCCAAAATTCCAAAAAGCCATTGCCAAATATGGCGACAATAACGACGCCATGCTGGATATCGGCATTGCCTACGCCATCGATCAAATTACCGACTTGCTATCTAATGGCGTAGACGGCATTCATGTGTATACCATGAATAATCCTTATATCGCTAAAAAAATTACGGAAGCTATTAAACATTTACTATAATATGCATACTAGTAAAAAACCTCTTTGCTGTCTTTAAAGACAAGCAAAGAGGTTTTTGTATTTCTATTCGATTATTTACCGCCCAAATAGGCTGCTGTAACTTGTGGATTGGCCGCAACGTCTGCTGCTTTACCATTCAACACAATACGTCCTGTTTCCATGACATAGGCATAATCAGCAATCTGTAATGCTTTTTTTGCATTTTGTTCTACCAATAAAATTGTTGTGCCTTCTTTATTAATGTCTTGAATAACATCAAAAATTTCTTGTACGACAATCGGTGCCAACCCCATAGATGGTTCATCCAACAAGAGAAGCTTAGGCCGTGCCATCATAGCTCGTCCGATAGCCAGCATTTGTTGTTCCCCACCGGATAAGGTACCACTATACTGTGTTTTCCGTTCTAGCAATCGCGGGAATTTCTTATAAACTTTCTGTATATCCTCTTCGATGCCTTTACGATCACTTCGTTGATACGCACCTAAATACAGATTATCTTCTACACTCATATTCTGCAAAACTTGCCGGCCTTCAGGAACCAATGAAATACCTTCATGAACAACCTGATACGATTTTTTATGTCCCAAACTTTTTCCTTGAAACATAACCGTTCCCTCTTTGGGTTTGATAATACCCATAATCGATTTCATCGTCGTCGATTTTCCAGCACCATTAGCGCCAATGAGGGATACAATCGCACCTTCTGGGACAGATAAGCTAATATCTTTTAATGCGATAATGTTCCCATATCCGGCAACGATATGTTGTAATTCAAGCAGCATTACGCATCCTCCTTGCCTAGATAAGCTTCAATAACAGCTGGATTGTTCTGAATTTCTTTTGGCGTTCCTTCTGCTAGCTTTTGACCAAAATTAACAACCAAAAGGCGGTCACACAAATGCATAACCAAATTCATGTCGTGTTCAATCAAAATAATGCTGACATGGAACGTGTCTCGCAATCCGCGAATTAACGTACTAAGTCCGGCTGTTTCACTATCATTCATTCCGGCCGCCGGTTCATCCAACAATAATAATTTAGGATGCGTAGACATGGCACGGGCTATTTCTAATTTTCGCTGTTTACCATAGGGCAGGGAGGAAGCAATACTGTCTAAATCTTCATCAAGTCCTACAAAATGCAGTAATTTTTTTGCTTCTTCACGGGCTTTGCGTTCTTCTTCCCGTTGAGCCGGTGTATGGAATACACTCGCCCAAATGCCGGCATGCAGCTGTGTATGACAGCCAACCAAACAGTTTTCCAATACAGTCATTTGTGGGAACAAGCGGATATTTTGGAATGTCCGCGCAATACCCAATGCCGTAATTTGATGCGGCTTTTTCTTTTCAATCGATTGTCCCTGAAACAGAATATCTCCTTCAGTGACTTGGTATACACCAGTGATTAAATTGAACAACGTCGTTTTTCCTGCGCCATTCGGTCCAATCACACCATAAATCTGCCCTTCATCCACAGAAAAAGAAATATCAGAAGAAGCGGTAACACCACCAAATCGTTTGATGACATGCTGTACTTCCAATAGCATACTATACACCGTCCTTCCCATGGCTGCGGTGATGTCGCTGCGCTAACCGCCGCATAACATCATACGATAAAATACCATCGGGTCTGAACGCCATCAAGGCAACCAGCATAATGCCGTACATAATATCACGGTATTCAGCCAAATCTCGCAATACTTCCGGCAAGATGGTCAAAATAACAGCCCCCAACGGAGAACCCCACATGACATTGCTGCCGCCAAATACGCAATACAACAAAGCATCTACGACTTTATGCCACGAAAAATCAGTCGGGCTGATAAAGTTAGCCGTATGTGCAAATAAGGCACCGGCAAGACCGGCAAAAAATGCACTAAATAAAAAGGCGGCCATTTTGTAATACACAACGTGAATGCCAGACAATTCAGCAGCATGTTCATCTGCTTTAATAGCGGCAAAGGCACGGCCGATACGAGATTGTTCCAACCGATGCCAAAATACTAAAATAACGAGTACAATAATAAGTAATACAATACACATGCCCAACTGACCAGCTGTCTGTGTATCCATTTCCAATGCATCAAGCAAACCTAAATCACTGGCAATATCACCAAGAGAACCGGTCATAGACGGAATACCTGATAACCCCAATGCACCGTTGGTGATTTTTAAATTCAATGCCAAGACGCGGACAACTTCGCCAAATCCCAATGTGGCAATCGCTAAGTACATACCACGAAGCCGTGTCGTCGGAATACCGATAATCAGACCAACAACGGCAGCGACAAGACCGCCAATAACAATACTAATCGGCATGGGTACACCAGCCTGCATAGTTAAAATCGCAGAGGTATACGCACCAAAACTCATGAAACCAGCATTACCTAAGGATAATTGTCCTGTACTTAATGTCATATAAACGGATAATGCCAAAATACAGTTAATGCAGACAAAGACAAACACCTGCAGGACATATCCATTTAACAATTCGTCCATTACGGTCTGCCTCCTTTTCCTTTTTTAGAAAACAGCCCTTCAGGGCGTAAAAACAGGATAAGGATAATAATACCAAAAGCAACGGCATCTCGATAGGATGACGCTCCATAGGCAACACTGAATACTTCAGCAATGCCCAAGATAAAGCCGCCAGCCATAGCACCACGAATATTTCCTAAGCCGCCCATGATGAGAACTGCCAATCCTTTGAATCCCATGGTCATACCCATTGTCGGTTCAATCGCATTAAACGAAAGACCTACAAGTACACCGGCTGCAGCACCTAATGCAGAAGCAATCATAACTGTAAATGAAATAATACGACTTGTATTAATACCAAGAAGACCTGCTGTTTCAATATTTTCAGATGTAGCCTGAATGGCTTTGCCAATCTTTGTCTTTTCCAAAAGAAGTGTCAAGAGAATCATCAAAATAACTGCTGTACCAAATCCGATAATTTGAATCGTAGATACTTTAAATAATCCTGCATCCATCAGTGATCCTTCAAATTGTGCTGGAAAAGACTGCGTTTGCGGCCCCCAAATTTGCAGAGCCAAACTTTCCAAAAAGATAGATACGCCAATCGTACTGATTAGCGGTGCCAAATGCGTAACTTTGCGTCGGCGCAGCGGGCGCAGTGCTAAGAATTCCAAGAAGAATCCCAAAATAGCACCGCCAACCATTGCACCAATAAGAGCTACAATAATATTGCAGCCTGCATGTGTTACCAGCATTAAGCCAATAAACGCGCCAAACATGAAAACTTCACCATGAGCCATGTTGATAATATTCAGTACGCCAAATACCAACGTATACCCAATGGCAATGACCGCATAGGCGCTTCCCAAGTTTAAACCATTTATAAGCTGCTGAAAAAACACGATTATGTTCCTTTCTAAGACAAATACACGACACTTACATTACGAAAGCGGTGTCCATTTACCATTTTTAATAACCAAGACATCCAAATCCATAGCAGGATCACGATGATCATCAAAGGAGAATTTACCAGTAGCACCTTCAAAGTCTTTAATTTTAGCCAACGTATCACGGAATTTTTTACGATCTGTTGTTGTACCGGACTGTTCAACAGCTTCATGAATAATATACATAGCATCATATGCCTGTGCAGAGAACTGATCTGGTTCATGACCATATTTAGCAACAAATGCTTTACGGAAGTTCTGTGCTTTTTCACTTTGACGTTCCGGGTTCCACGGCGTAGCAACCATCGTACCATCAGCAGCGGCACCAGCCTGTTTAATGTATTCTGGGCTGTTGAAACCATTGTTACCAATAATCGGTTGATTCATACCCATTTCACGAGCTTTTTTAGCAATCAATGCGCCTTCTTGATATAAGCCGGCAACAGCGATAACATCCGGATTAGCAGCCTGAATCTTTGTCAACTGTGCAGAGAAGTCTGTATCTTTATCAGCAAATGTTTCTGTTGCAACGACTTCAATGCCTTTTTCAGCAAATACTTGCTGGTAAATCTTGCTTTCGCCTACCATCTGGTCATTATTATTAGAATACAAGAGAGCTACTTTCTTAAAGCCTAATTTTTGCTGTGCTTTTTCGACGGTCTGCGGAATAGCCAATTTACCAGGAATAGCATTACGGAAAATATAATCACCAACATTGGTAACATCTGGACCCGTACCACCTGTTGTAAAAGCAACGACTTTATCCTGCTGTGCAATCGGACCAGCAGCCATAACTTCACCCGTTGTCATTGGACCTTCAATAGCTAATACTTTATCTTGTTCAATAGCTTTCTTGGTCGCATTAATAGCTTCTGTTTTATCTAATTTCGTATCATACGTTTTTAAATCAATTTTAACCTTTGTATTCGGATCTTTATTGATTTCTTCAACAGCTAAATCAACGCCTTCTTTCATAGCTTGACCATACGCAGCGCCCGGACCTGTATACGCTGTAATAAAGCCTAATTTAACGGTTTTTCCACCGGCACTATTACTATCCTTACTTCCGCCGCAGCCAGCTAATGCTGCAGTCATCATAACAGCCAAACTAGCTGCTACGCAACGAACTAACCATTTCTTCTTCATCTTATTCCACTCCTTATATCAATAAAAACTTGCAGTGACCTTTCCCCTATATAAAAAATCGCTCCTGCTTCCTACTTCGGAAACAGGGGCGTCGTCACGCGGTACCACCCTGCATTATACTCATTGCTTATACTGTCGATAACGGGACTTCCGCTCTTCCTTACTCAATTCACGAAGAGAACTCACGAGTGACATACAAACACAGGCTTTATCAGCTCACACCAACCGCTGACTCTCTGAATAAGGAATCTGTGTTTTTTTTATCTCGTTCCTCGTCTTTATATATGGGGATAATTTATCAACTTTCGCTGCATGTCCTTATTATAGAGATTTTTAGTTTAATGTCAATACTTATTATTCCAAAAAGTTAGTCATAGTTATTTTTACTATATCGCATCGGAATAATTTAAACGTTTAATGTTTTTCCTTAAAAAATCAAAGTTTTATCTTGTTTATATACCAAAAATCCTGCCTTTTGGCTGTTTCCATCAGGCAGGATTTATTTTACTTTTAGAACATCATTATTCCTTTAATACATAACCATACGCACGAATATGTCCATCATTTTCTTTTTCCAAGTATACTCCCTGGATTTCCGATGCAAAGCCTGGAAGCTCATTTAAACCTTCTTCTAATGCCTTAAAATACTGTACTGCCGTATGAGACCACCGTTCTCCGGGAACGACGCATAAAACACCCGGTGGATACGGAAGAGCGCCTTCCAACGCGACACGCCCTTCTATTTCATCGAGCGGTACTAGTTCTCGTTGGCCGCGAATAAACGCATACTGAGCCTCTTGCGGTTTCATCACATATTCTGGGAAATATTCACGACGGAACAATTTTTTCTGTAGTTCTTTTACGTTCCGTTCTTTATAAAAATCATGCATTTCCTGACACAATTGCTGAATTGTATAGCCCGCATACCGTGCCGGATGGGAATTGTAAACCCCCAATAATACTTCCTGCATGGGAACATCGTTATCGACAAATCGTTCAAACCGGACTAACTGGGATGTCAAAAATCGAAGTTTATTGCGATTTTCTGCCGGTGTCAACAAAAATAAGATAGAATTTAAATCGCATTTTTCCGGAATAACACCATTGCCACGTAAATACGTAGCTAAAATATTGGCATGAATACCGAAATCTTCATACTCGCCCGTTTCAGCATTAATTCCCGGTGTCGTAAGCAATAATTTGCATGGATCTACCCGATACTGTTCCGGTCCATATCCTTCAAAAGCATGCCATTTAGCTCCCGGCTCAAACGTAAAATACGCAATATCGTCAGCCATTGCATCGGTATCCCCATCTTGCCAAGGTTTTCCATGTACAATAGGTGCAATAAAAGGCTTGATATACTTACAGCGTTTAAGAATACTCTTTCGTGCATCTATACCCAATTTCACACAGTCGCGCCACATTCTTCGACCTGCTTCTCCTGCATGAATTTTTGCATTCACCGCAATCGTGGCAAACATGGGATAAAAAGGACTCGTCGATGCATTAGCCATAAACGCGTTATTAAAGGTTTTGTGATTGCAATACCGAGCCTGTCCATGAATATGATTGTCCTTTTTATGAATCTGCGAGGCCTGTGAAAATCCTGCCTGTTGTTTGTGAACAGACTGCGTAACCATAATGCCCGGATCGTCTTCATGTAAATCCAGTAATAAAGGCGAACAATCCTTCAACATAGGAATAAATTGTTCATATCCAGCCCAAGCAGAATCAAACAAAATATAATCACACAGATGTCCTATCTTATCGACTACATACTTGGCATTATACAAGGTACCGTCATATGTATCTAACTGAATCACAGCTAACCGAAAAGGGCGTTTTTCTTTTGCTTTTTTTGGATCTCGTTCGGCAGCTAAGTTTCGCAAATACGTTTCATCAAAACAATGGGCATCAATACCGCCGATAAATCCATAGGGGTTACGAGCTGTTTCTAAATAGACAGGCGTTGCACCGGCTTGAATCAACGCGCCAAGGGCTACAGACTTATGGTTATTGCGATCGTACAGCACCAAATCTCCCGGTGTAAGCAAGGCATTCGTAACGACCTTATTCGATGAGGAAGAGCCATTTAACACGAAATATGTCTTATCCTGCGCATCCAATGCCGGTCCTTCATGAATCAGTAAATCACCAAGGGTAACGTCGGCATTACAAATATCCGATTGAAAAATATGAGGACCATAAAAATCATAAAGATATCGTCCAGCCGGATGTTTTTTGAAAAATAGACCATCTTGATGGCCCGGGCAATCAAAAGGATTGTTTTTTTCGCTCACATATTCTACCAAATCCGCAAAAAAGGGCGGCAAGACAAATTGTTCATAATTACTAGCCAATCGTTCTGCCGTTGCAATACAGCGGCTTTTATTAACCATTTCTTCTGTAATCACGGCGTCTACTTTGTCAACATATTGCGATGGCAGTTTCTCACCGCCTGGCATAATCACCATAATAGGAATACCAAATCCAGTCGCATCAATTTTATCGATATATGCATAATCTTGGTCTGATAGTACGGCAACTGCCACATCAGTAAAATCTGTTTGTTCTACCGGAACAATCTCTCTGTCACTGTCTACAAAATAATACTGCACATCAAAGCTGTACGCTATCTTTAAATGTTTCATGTCTACGTCTCCTTATCCTCTTCCTTTTCATTATAAATTTTATAGCCTTATTGTAAGCAAATTTAAACGTTTTATCAAGTATAATATGCTCATGAATCTATTATTTAGATGTACATTTTTTACATGTAGTTTAAAATTTCAACGCTTTTTATTTTATAGGATTTGAACCACATTTCACGAACTACAAAAGCACAAAAAAGACGCACTGGAAATATCCAGTGCGTCTTTCCTATTAATCAGCGGCTTCCTATCCTCCCA
>CALBLM010000206.1 GCA_937895695.1 uncultured Megasphaera sp. | reverse complement strand
AATCCGGCCGTATTGTCCTATGATAGTTCTTCTGAATATAGGTTGCCAACACTTCTTTTCGATAGGCCTTAACCTTACCCAACTGCTGTAAAAATGCAGGGTCTGAAGCAAATGCTTCTAATTTCGATAATTGAGACGGCTGCTGTTGCCAATCCGTGCCAATTGCTTCGTTAATCAAGGTCGTGAGCTGAGGATTCGACTGAATCAGCCAACGCCGATGGGAAATACCATTGGTTTTGTTGGAAAAACGATTGGGAAAACACGTATAAAATTGGTGAAGCGTTGAATCCTTCAAAATTTGGGAATGAATTTCTGCTACGCCATTGACGCTGTGACTCCCCAATACGGCTAAATGGGCCATATGTACCTGGCCATCCCACAAGACAGCGACATCGCGAGCTTTCTGTTCATCGCCGGGATAGCGGTTTCGTACTTCTTTGAGCCACCGTTTGTTGATTTCATCAACAATGAGGTAGATACGCGGCAGTAATGACTGAAACATGGGAATCGACCATTTTTCCATCGCTTCCGGTAAAATGGTATGATTCGTATACGCTACCGTTCGAACCGTAATCTGCCAAGCATCTTCCCAAGACATTCCTTCTTCATCCATAAAAATCCGCATCAATTCCGGAATAACCAGAACCGGATGAGTATCATTGATATGAATGCTAATATACTGATCAAACTGATACAAGCTTGTTTTGTATTTTGCTTTATAATAACGGACGATACTTTGTACGCCTGCTGAAACAAAGAAATATTCCTGCATCAGGCGCAAACGCCGTCCTTCTTCTGTGCTGTCATCGGGATACAAAAAGCGAGAAATCTGCTGTACATGATCTTTATACCGGAAAGCCCGATGACGATCGCCAATCGACAGCTCACGATACACATCACCCCGAGAATTTTCAGCCCGCCACAAGCGCAGCGTATTGACCGTATCATTATGATAGCCAACAATTGGTACGTCATACGGCACAGCCCGAACAGAAGAATATGTTTCATATACGCATTCTAGCTTGCCATCTTCAGTGGGACGCATATAAGCATTGCCGCCAAATCGGACATTGACCGCTTTATCCACGCGTTTGACTTCCCACGGATAGCCATGAACCAGCCAATTATCCGGTAGTTCAACCTGTTGGTCATCGACAATTTTTTGTTTAAATAATCCGTATTGATATCGAATGCTGCAGCCATGTCCTGGCAGCTGCAAGGCAGCTAAGGAATCAATAAAACAAGCCGCTAATCGGCCTAATCCGCCATTGCCCAAGCCGGCATCACGTTCCTGCGGAATAATATCATCCAAATTCCAACCCAAATCATGAAGCCCATCGCGGCAAATGGTTTCCATATCAATGCCAATCAAATTAGATTCTAATAATCGTCCCAGTAAAAATTCAATGGAAAAATAGTAGACTTGCTTTGTTTTTTCTGCTGCATACCGTTCATTCGTATGCATCCAATCTTCACTAATGGCATCTCGAATCATATAGGCTAACGTCTGATATACTTCGTTGTATGTCAAATCACGCAATTCCTTTTCCCACAATATGTGTGCTTTTTGGGTAAAGATTTTTTTGAATTCTTCCTTATTCTGCCATTTTTTCATTATGCTTCGAGCCCCTTTTTAAATAACGCTGTATTTTCCAA
>CALBLM010000205.1 GCA_937895695.1 uncultured Megasphaera sp. | reverse complement strand
ACCAAATCAAAGACCGATGTATCCGGACTGGCCGTCACAAATACTTTTTCCATAATATCCGATGCTGTGCGTACTTCCATACTATCAACCCCTTCATACAGGATGTGGCATAACCACTCATAAATAAACTCGTTACGTTGCCAATTATGTATAATTGCATTTCCTTATATTATAAATATTATACATATATTGCCTAAATTCCTGCTGATAGAGGTAAATTTTTTTACTTTTTACCAATGATACGGTTCGTGACGCTGAATTTTGATAGCACGATAAATTTGTTCCAACAAAATCATGCGAATCATTTGATGGGTCAACGTAATCCGCCCAAAGGAAATACGGCTATCTGCCCGTTTGCAGACAGCATCGGATAATCCAAAGGGGCCGCCGATGATAAATGACATTTCACTGCAGCCATATAGTGCCAAATCGGCAAATTTAGCAGCCATTTCTTCGGAAGAAATCAATTTTCCCTGCACATCCAAGACAAATAAATGGGAACCTTCGTGTACATGACGCAGCAGCTTTTCTCCTTCTTTGTCTAAGACTTGGCGTTTTTGCGCTTCTGATGGATTATCCGGCATCTTTTCTTCTGGCAGTGCTGTAATTTCGACTTGCCCATATGGGCGCAGGCGTTTGAGAAATTCTTCAATGCCTGCTGTCAAATATTTTTCTTTAATTTTTCCAATCGTTATAATATGATATTTCATTGGTCATCATCCGAATCTGTCTGTGGACTTTCCTGCAAGACAACGTATGCCGTTTGTTGTGAATCACCACGTCTATATACAACCGTTACCGTATCGCCTACGTTATGATTATCCATAGCTGTCTGCATAGCCGAAAAATCTTTTACAGCATCATCGCCAATTTTTAAAATCACATCGCCGTGCTGAATGCCTGCCCTATCGAGGGGGCCGCCGGCAACAACTTTATACACATAAATGCCTTCGACATTGAGCTTCATGCCAAAACGGGCTGCCATTTGCTGATCCAATCCATATAAGCCTAAATACGGACGAGCTACTTTGCCGTTTTTAATGAGCGATTCCAAAATAGGACGGGCTGCATTAATAGGAATGGCAAATCCCAATCCTTCTACACCTTCTTTGGAAATTTTGGCACTATTGATACCGATAACCTGCCCATCTGCATTGACCAAGGCACCGCCGGAGTTCCCCGGATTGATGGCAGCATCAGTCTGAATCAATTTCATACTCTGTCCTTCAGCACCAATCGTACGATTCATGGAGCTAATAACGCCAGCCGTTACCGTTCCCTGGAATTCAAGTCCTAACGGGTTGCCGATAGCAATCGCCGGTTCACCGACTTGCAGCGAATCACTATCGCCAAATTCCGCTACGGGAAGATTGTCCATATTAATTTTAACGACAGCCAAATCGGTTTTTTCATCTCGACCAACGACAGTACCTTCTGTACTCTGTCCGTCTGCCAAGGAAACGATAACCGTTTTACTATTGCCTACGACGTGATTATTGGTCGCAATATAACCTGCTTTATCAAAAATAATCCCAGAACCAACGCCTTCGCCAACTAATACTTTCCGATTAAAAAAATCTCGATTATATACTTTCGTCGTAATACCAACAACGGCAGGGCTTACTTTTTTAGCGGCCCGTACAACAGCCGTATTTCTAGCATCCGAAATGGATTCTGATTTAGATGGTTCCTTCAGCTGATCCATCGTTCCCTGATAAGAACCAGGAAGTGTAAAAAATGCATCATGAATTTTAAATCCACCGACAACGCCAACAGCGATAAGCACAACAGCCAG
>CALBLM010000204.1 GCA_937895695.1 uncultured Megasphaera sp. | reverse complement strand
CATCATATCATGGAAGACAAAAACATGGAGCTGCCTCCCAAAGCGAATGAACTTTCCGATACTCTTGCTGAAATGGGATCGAATTTGCTGCAAGATTACAGTGAAAACAAATTGGATTTACATCGTTTTAAACAAGAACTGCTTGATTTCTATGAATTAGCGTTTTCCGTAAATGATGAAGTAGCACCACTGATTCTCAAGGGAGATCATACACTGCAATACTATTATTACGTGTATATGCAGGGCGTCAATCTTTTTTATCCCAACATGATGCAGAGTATACTGCGTGATGTACCGGCCGATGCTGATTTCAAAGCATGTATGGATGAAATCGCCGCTTCCTTTGCCGCTTTAACAACGCCCAATCAGACAAACTAAGAAAAAATTTCTAAAAAAAACGACCTTACCCTTGTTATCGTTGCGCTCTAACAAGAGGAAGGTCATTTTTATATCTACTTATTTCAAAATAAAGAAATAGGCAAATGAAATAATGGCAATTAAAAAGCGGTAACAAGCAAAGGACGTCAACGTAGATTTGTTCATAAACCGCAAGAACCATAAGACGGATATATAGGCGACGACAAAAGCGACGACAAATCCAATGGCAATCATAACCAAATCATTGCTGTTCAAATCATTCAAGCTCTTTAATAAATCATAAAAGCAGGCAATAATCATAACCGGTACGGCAATAATAAATGAAAAATCAGCTGCTGCTTTACGGCTTAATCCCAAAAACAGACCGCCAGCAATCGTCGAGCCGGACCGAGAAAATCCGGGCCATAATGCACAAATCTGAAAAGCACCTACTAAAAATGCTTGTAAAATCGTCATTTTTTCTACGTCATTGCAAACAATGCGGATACGGGCTTTTTCGGCTGCTAGCATAAAAATACCGCCAATAATTAAGCCGATAATAACGGTACCTGGAGAAAAAAGATAGGTTTTAATCGCATGATGCGCAAAAAAACCAATAATCATAACCGGTACAATCCCTGCAGCGACATGGGCCAGCGTCAATCCCGTATCATTGCGGCGCCAATTTTCTTTTTTCAGCAAATCCCAGCAATGGTACTGTTTTAACATGCGAATAAATTTTTCTTTATAAATCAAAACGACGGATAAAATCGCCCCGAGCTGAATAAATACTTCAAACACACTAGCCCGCGGCCCATCGAATCCCAACCAGTCTCCGACCAAAATCATATGGCCTGTTGAGGATACCGGTAAATATTCCGTAATCCCTTCGACAATCCCCAAAACGACTGCAATCATATAATCACTCATTGTATACATTGCTCCTTTTCACTACAAAAGTACACTGCTAAGCTTATATTATATCACACTCCGAAATAGAAAAAAAGCATACAAGGGGTGTATATACTGCTTTCGTCATGTACAATACGTTTTTTCTTTCTACATTCTTTAGTATATCGAATAATGCTAACAATTCTATAACTAAAATCTCAAAAGAAGCATACACACATATAAAAAAAACACTGCAAAATCATAGATTTTGCAGTGTTTCATCTATCCTTAGTCTAAGGACATGACATGATTGGGATCTTCTATTGTAAACTTAGCGTATTTGGAATCGCCGTTATGTTCAAAATACAGCGTGTTCCCTTCCAAGCTGCCACGCCAGCTGACGATAATCGGGCATTCGCGGCTCAATTCTTTCAACATTTGCACGGGGTTTAAGTTTAGAATCGGCGCAAACAAAAATTCTACATTATCAATCATAACAACACGGGCATTGAGTCGATGAATCGCTGTTGAAATAAGCGAAATGGCTTTATCCGGACGGTCTGCACGAGGAATTTCCAAAAATTCATCGTCAAACAAGTCTTTCGCTTCGCAAATTTTCCAGCCGTCTTGGAATGTTAATTCTCGAATTAATTTGCTCTTACCGGAACCAGGTCCGCCAATAAGAATCAACAACTTTTCATCTTCCTGGGCAATGTACTTCCAACGTTTTAAAATATCTGCATCTGTAACCATGAAAATCACCTTCATCTACTAGTAGTATTTGTATTTATTATACCGAAATTCAGTCATACAAGTAAAGCAATTTTACTATTTTCTTTTGCTATGAACTGAATATTTTACTTGTATATTTTTTTATTACGTCATACCTTATTTTAGTCCATAGCGGGTCATGGGATCCTGCAAATTCTTAATCGGTGAATCTGTCAAAATCACATCATCAACATATTGGGTTTCATGACGAACGACAAACACTAAGGACACGCCCTTTTGAAAGGGGCTATCATAGTAATAGGCATCGACAGATTTTTCACCACCCGGTCCCATTTCAACACGATCGGGACGGCCATATAACTGCAAAATTGTAGAAATATGGTATCCGAGCGTCGCACCGCGGCTCGTATAGGCATTATTCGTCAGCAAAAACACCTTACGTACTGTATTGTGCCGGTCTACTTCAACGCCGTAATCACCATACAACCAAAAATTATGACTGTTTCGTTTAACGAGATTATTCCACATATTATATTTATTCGCTTGGAATGGCGTATCCACGCCAAAACCCATCAATGTAAAATCTCGTTCCGTTCGTTTTCCCTGCACCATTTGTACATTATCATTACTATACGGCGGACGCGCTTTCATTAAGGCAACTCGTTCTATTCTACGATTGGCAATCGCAAAAATCATATCCGTATCTTCTGCCGGATGTTGGTAAACCATATAATATACATTGGCATCGGCATCACGCAATACGTTTGTCGGTATGCCAAACTGTCGAACCAATACTTCTGTTGGCAATTTTAAATGCAGTCCTCGGCTCATCGGCACATTTTCCCCGTGGCCTAAATAAACGGCTTCGACACCTACGCGGACCGGTTTTCGCTCTTTTTCCTTTTGCTTTAAAACAAACGCTGTATCATTCCGACTTACGACTCGCATCTTCAAATCTGACGTATCATACTCCATCGTCGTATAATGCGTACTTTGTTGATATTTCATCGGACTACCAAAGATACGTGTTACTTTTTGCAACGTATTGCCGCGCCGAATTGTACCAATTTGGAAATCTGCATTGGATAATAGAACGGGATTCGGAATTTCCATGGCATTCACCTGCTCCGGCGTAAGCATCGTATCTATTTGTTTCGCGCCTTTGGGAGCCGTTTTCTGCGGAGTCGCCGTATTCGATACAGTCGGCACATTGGGCGTACGTATATCTGTCGATTTTGTCAGCAAACTGTCCTGTTGTTTCTCTATTACAGTGCCTTGAGAAACGATATCCTGCTGGTTCGTTACGGCATCGGCTGCTTGCACAGAACAAGCCATCCCCAGCAACATACTGACAGCCACTATCATCTCTTTTCCTTTCATTACGCTTCCTCCTCTGGCACACGGTGCAAAAAACACCCTTCGATACATTTCAAAGGGCGTCGATAGTTGCATTATACCATGCTATTTTCCCATGAGCAATACATAAATTATTTTTTACAAGAAGAGGCAACTATCCTTTCTCTATGTTTCCTGAACAGCTTATTCCGGATGTACCGAATGGGACAGCCAATACTCACCTACGACGGCACCGGCTTCACCTCCCACTAAATCATATCCTGGCTGCAAATAATGAAATTCATCTTTCATTAAATGACGGGCTGCAAAGGTTTTTAACTGGCGGCTTACCATGATAATATCTTCATTTTCAGCAGTCAGTACCTCTTGCGCCTGTTGAATAGGAACATACAGATTCGGATCGTCGCGATGATTGCCGATTTGTATGAGAAAACAAACTTCCATGGAAGCTTCACGCATGAATTGATGAAGCATCGTTTCCGTCTCTGTTTTATATACGAACGGATCGGTATGCAAATCACCGTCCGTACAGCCCTGACACCATAGCATATACGCATGTCGTATTTCATATCCCTGATGATTCAAATACTGCCGGCACTGTTGCGTACGCTGCACGGCATCTCGATAATAGGCCGTGCCGGGCAGCCATTCGGCAATAGCCGAGCCGCCTTTTGCACACGAAACACCTACAATCGGAATACCTGTACGGGCCGTACACGCATTGACAAAGGCCGATACCATGGATCCCGTTTTCATTCCCGGTTCATATACGCCATCCGGATTGTTTTCTTCTTTTCCAAAAGGCTCTTGCAGCGGCGTCAACCGATCGGGGGCCGTAATGGCTCGGTACTCATATCCCATGCCCGGTTGAACTTGTGGTGCCATGGCAGCTACACCTCGCCCTGCCATATTACTTTGTCCCATAAAAAGGACAACATCGACGATACGCTGTTTCAATCAAACCACTCCCTTGCAGCTAAACAAAAACAGGTATGTTATATCATACAACATACCTGCTTATACTCCATGTACTAACACATTCTGCAACAAAAAATATACAAAACGTGTTGTTTATTGTTCAATCGGTTTCATCGTCGGGAATAAGAGGACATCGCGAATGGAGGCACTGTTGGTCAAGAACATAACCAAACGGTCAATTCCAATGCCCAAGCCGCCTGTTGGCGGTAAACCATATTCCAAGGCGCAGCAGTAATCTTCATCCATCTGATGAGCTTCTTCATCGCCCCGTTCCCGTTCTTTCATTTGTTCCATAAACCGGTTACGCTGGTCAATGGGGTCATTTAATTCGGAGAAACCATTTGCCAATTCACGGCCATAAATGAA
>CALBLM010000203.1 GCA_937895695.1 uncultured Megasphaera sp. | reverse complement strand
CTTTTTTTATGATTGTATTTTCTTGTGTTTTTAAAATATGGTACAATATTAAAAAATGTAGAGTCACAGTACACATATAAAGGAGATAAAGCATGGCAGTTACGGTTATGTTAGGAACAGGAAAAAGCGGCAAAAGCAAATGCTGTTTTACACAAATGCGAGAATGGGCTGCTAATGGCGGCAACGCACTGCTCATTGTCCCTGATCAAGCATCGTATCATGCAGAAAGACAATTTGCGGAAGCAATGCCGGGTCGGGGATTTATGGGAATTCAGATTGTCGGCTTTTCTCGGCTGGCCTATCGTGTATTTCAAGAACGAGGTCAAGAACATTCGTCTTTGTCGGATTTATCCCGCCAGCTTATTTTACAGCGATTACTGAGGCAGCACGCTGACGAATTTACAGTTTTGCAGACAGCAGCCAGGCAAGACCATTTTGCGGCCTCTGTAGGACAGTTTATTTGGGAATGCCGGTCCTTTCGTATTGACGCAGATATGCTTCGTCAGGCTGCTAGTGTATTGGAAAATCAGACGCTAGGACGTAAATTGGAAGATATCGCCGTATTGTATGAAGCGTATACGGATTTCTTGGCACAGCATTTTGGCAGTGCCGATGACGTAATGACCGTGCTGGCTAGAGAAATTCCACAATATCGGTTTATACAAGGAGCTCGTATATGGGTAGATGGATTTCAATGGTTTACACCGCAACAGTTGGCTGTACTACAGGCGGCTGAAACGGTTGCAGATCGTATGACCATTACGCTGACTATGGATGCACGGCAATTTGCTTCCCAAGCGAAAGAAACGGCCTTATTTCATCGGGCCTATGAAGTATATCGGGACATTCAAGCATTATTTCCGCAGGTAGAACGGCAAATGATACCGGGACCGGTTCCACAAGGGTTAAGTCTGTTTACACAAGGATTTTTTCAGCGAATACCGCAAGTTTTAACACAGCCTGTTTCGGAATTGCATATTTGCGAGTGCAGTAATCGGGATGTAGAGATTGATCATATAGCTAGAACAATTCAGCAGTTGTGCCGGCAGGGATATCGGTATCGGGACTTTCTTATTTTAGCTCGTTCTAGCGAAACGTATCAACATACGGCAGAACGGATTTTTACAACATATAAGATACCTTTTTTTAGTGATTATCGTCGTCCAATGACATCGCATCCTGTTGTCGAAGCCGTTACGGCTTTACTGGAAGTATTTCATGCCCGCTGGTCGTATGAATCCATGTTTGCCTTGTTAAAAACCGATTTATTTCCGATTAGCCGTCATGATGCGGACGTGTTAGAAAATTATTGTTTGGCCTATGGGATACAAGGATATCATTGGATGAATGGCAAAGAATGGACGTATTGGCAGCGTCCTTCTGCTGAAAAGGCAGGAGAAATAGATGCAGCTTCAAGGGAAAAACTGGAAGAAATTAATGCCATTCGTCAGCGTATTGTAGATCTGCTAATGCCATGTTGGACCGAAGCACAGAAAGATCATGAGTTGAAAACATGGTGTACGCTGTTGTATCAATGGCTGGTACGTATGCAAGTACCGCAGACATTGCGACAATGGAAAGAAGAGGATCATCAAAAAGGACAAGCCGTTGATGAAAAAGAACATGAACAAGTATGGAAACGATTCCTGTTGTTTTTAGATGAAATTGTTCATGTTGGCGGTGATGATGTCATATCATTGCGGGAATTTTCGCAAATCGTGACGGATGGATTAAAAGAATTAAAATTTAGTTTAATTCCGCCGACGTTAGATCACGTGACGCTGACTTCCGTCGATAGAGGCTATACGATGCAATCCCGGGTTGTATTTATTTGCGGAGTCAACGATGGTGTCTTTCCACAACATAGTAGTGACGAAGGTATGCTCAGTGATACAGAACGACGCCGACTCAGTAAGCTGGGTATCAAACTGGGCCCGGGCAAACGCTTTCGTTCATTCCAAGAAAAATTTTTGTTTTATTTGGCTGTGACTCGAGCGAGAGAATCCTTGTATCTTTCGTATATTCTGGCAGATGAAGATGGCAAGGCACAAGAAGCATCCTTATGGATTCAGCAGTTACAAAAAAATGGATATGTAGCGACTGTTTATCGTGAAACCGGGATCATTCCAGAAGGGGAAGAAGCTTCATTTATTACATCAATGCCTGCAGCGTTGTCTTACTTACCGACAAAACTTCGCCCGGCTGTAGAAGGCAAACCGACGCAGGAGTGTTGGTGGTCTTTGTATAACTGGGCTTATCAGCATGGCTGGCAGCAGCAAGCCGTACAGGTTGTCCAAGGTTTGTTTCATCAAAATATGCCGCTGCCCTTGTCTCCGGACCTGGTACGGAAGTTATATGCGCCTGATGGAACCCTACGTGGTTCGGTGACTAAATTTGAACAGTATCGCAGTTGTCCCTTTGCATATTTTTCCCGCTATGGTCTGCAGTTGGAAGAACGGCCACTGTATCAATTTACGGCCCCTGATTTGGGAATGCTAGTCCATGGTGCATTGCGGATTTTAGGGGAAAACCTGCTTAAAGAAGGTAAGCAATGGCATGATTTGCCAAAAGAAGACATACCGGCTCGTTGCCGTGAGGCAACAGAAATGCTGGCACCGAATGTACAGCATAATATTTTAATGTCCAATGCCTATTTTTGTCAGATTAAGGAACGATTGATTCAAACATTGATTCGGACGGTACGCCGATTGTGCGAATTGAGCGCCGTATCTAATTTTCATATGGAAGGTTTGGAAAAATCCTTTGGTAAACAGCATAGCCCTTGGAAAGCTGTACAGTTTACTTTGCCGAATGGCATGTCTGTTGTCGTCAGCGGGCAGATTGACCGCATCGATACGATGTGTACAGATGAAGAAAAATACGTCGTTGTCATTGATTATAAATCTGGCCGCAAGCAGCTGGATTTGCAGGAAATCTGTACCGGTTTAGAACTGCAGCTTCTGACATATATGAATGCAGCCCTTCAAAATATGGGAGAACATACAGTACCGGCAGCTATCTTATATTGTTACGTTCGTAATGATAAAACATCCGTACCTTATGGGGTAGATGAGGAAACGAAGAAAGCCTTGTATGATAAAAGCAGTCGGCTGCGAGGATTTTATTTAGATGATAGTGATATTATGAAGGCATTGGATACAACGATTGAAGGGCAGTCGTCTTTTTTGAATATACAAATGAAAAAAGACGGTACTCTTAGCAATCGTTCCCATGTTATGTATGATAGAAAAGGATGGAAGCAATTACTGCGTGTATCACGGAACCGATTATATGAAATTGCTGAAAAGATTACGGCAGGAGATATTTCGATTCATCCCATACGGATGGGACTGAAAACACCGTGTCTCTATTGTCCCTACCATGCAGTATGTCGATTTGATACACAAATGAAAGAAAATACTTATGACGTAACCCATCAGGCTAAAGCCGAAGAATGGTTGAAAAAAATCGATGACGAAGGAGAGGATACCCATGGCTTGGACTAAGGAACAGCAAGCAGCTATTGACAGTCGGGGACAGACGCTGTTGCTGTCAGCTGCCGCCGGTTCTGGCAAGACAGCTGTTTTGGTAGAACGTATTATTCAGCGATTACTAGATGCGGCACATCCCATCGATATTACGGAACTGCTTGTTGTTACCTTTACGAAAGCAGCTGCGTCTGAAATGCGGGAACGCATCGCGACGGCGTTGGGAACGGCCTTAGGAACGTACGATGAGGGAACGGTAGAACGACAGTTGGCGCTGTTGCCGTCGGCGTCTATTTCGACACTGCATTCATTTTGTCAGGACGTCATTCGCCGTTATTTTTATACGATTGACCTCGATCCGGCGTTTGTAATTGCCGGTGAAGAAGAATTGGGGTTATTACGTAAACAAGTATTGGAAGATGTCTTTCTTTCGTATTATGAGAATGAAGAAAAAGCGGCTTTTCTCTATCCTTTAGCGGATATGTTCGGTAATGACCGCGGTGATGATGCGTTGATGGAAACGGTTAGCCAGATGTATGATTATTCTCGCAGTATGCCGTGGCCGCGAGAATGGCTCGAACAGGCAGCGCAGGCTTATGATATAGATGACGATGCCTCTATCGATGATATGGATTGGGTGCAGCCGGTTAAAGAAGAAATACGGCGCATATTGCAGGGTCGCATTCAATCGTATCGTTCCATTATGACACAGCTGCAGCAGCGGCCATCCTTTTCATCAGCATACGAAGCCTTTGCTGTCGAATTGGGAGATATGGAACATGCGGTGCAGCGCCAGTCTTGGGACAGCTTGCAAAAAGCGGTAATGGCTATTACATTCCCCCGTCTCAAGGCAATGCGTGGCTTAGATGACGAAGAAAAAAGCTTTTGGGAACAGTGTAAAGATATACGCAGTGCCTGCAAAAAAGAAATAACCGAATCGCTACAGACCGTATACTTTTCTCTGCATGCTGATGAATGGCTTCAGGGAATACGGGATATGTCGCCTATGATATATGGATTAGTTGCCTTAACGAATGATTTTGCCGATGCGTACAGCAAAGCGAAAAAAGAAAAAGGCTGGATTGATTTTAGCGATTTGGAACATTTTTGCCTGCATATTTTATTAGATGATACATCGACACCGGACCATCCGGTACCCTCGGCGGCAGCCCGGGAATTGAGAGACTCTTATGCTGAAGTCATGATTGATGAATATCAGGATACGAATGGTGTACAGGAACTGATTACGCGTTTGGTATCACATGAAGAGAATCGATTTATGGTCGGCGATATAAAACAAAGTATTTATCGGTTTCGCCTGGCCGATCCGACGTTGTTTTTACAGAAATACCAAACCTACAGCCGAGATGAACATGCCGTAGAGCGGTGTATTGATTTAGCAAAAAATTTCCGCAGCGTGCCGCTCATTTTGCATGCTGTTAACGAAGTATTTTCTAGAGCTATGACAAGGGAAGCTACTGGTATGACCTATGGAGAACGAGAACGGTTGTATGACGGCCGAACGACGCCTAACGATGAAGCATGGGTTGGCGGTTCCGTAGAAATACATCTCGTTAATGCAAAAGAATCAGAGAATGAGGAAGAACAAGAAGCGGATTTGACAGCCTTTGAAAAAGAATGTCAGGTGATTGCTTCGCGGGTTCAGACGTTAAAAAGCAGTCATGCTCTGGTGGCTAAAAAAGATGGTACCATGGAACCGCTGACCTATCGGCATATTGTCATTTTGATGCGGTCTTTATCAGGGAAAGCAGAAATGCTGCTCCAAACCTTGCAGGCTGCAGGTATCCCAGCTTATGCGGAACAAAACGGTGGTTATTTTGCGGCCATTGAAGTACAAGTCATGATGGCACTGTTACAGTGTATCGACAATCCGGAACAAGATTTGGCGATGGCAGCCGTACTTCGTTCCCCGTTGGTGGAAATGAGTGAAGAGAACCTTTCTCTTTTGCGTTTATCGAGCGATGCGACGTTATGGCAGGCCATACCATCTTTTACAGAAACATTGCATGATGATGCTGAGGTACAAAAACTGCAGCGATTTTATGAACAACTGAATACATGGCGAACGTATAGTCGTCGCCATAGTGTGGCAGAGCTGTTGCAGTGTTTATATCAGGAAACAGGCTATTACGATTATGTTGGCGGCATGCCCGGCGGTGCAGTTCGGCAGGCAAACTTGCAGGCATTATACGATCGAGCCGGGCAATATGAAAAAGCCGGATTCCATGGCGTGTTCCGTTATTTGCGTTTTATTCACACGATGCAGAAAAATGGTGTTGATTTGGCACCGGCCAAGGTACTTAGTGAACGGGAAGATGTTGTCCGGATTATGAGTATCCATAAAAGTAAGGGCCTTGAATTTCCGGTCGTTATTGTAGCAGACATGGGAAAAGGGTTTAATCGAAAAGACACGCAGTCGTTGCTTTTATTTCATCATACCCTGGGCATTGGCTTGAAACAGTTTGATGCGACATGGCGCATGACCTATCCAACGATGATTTGGAAGGGAATTTCATCTCGATTGGCGTGGGAAAGTACGGCAGAAGAAGAACGAATTTTATACGTAGCCATGACACGGGCTAGAGATAAATTGATTTTAACGGGCCATACGTCGCATATGGATACAGACTGGAAGCGGTGGGATCAGCAACTGGAACCGGTACAGGCTAAATCGTATTTGGATTGGATTATGCCTTGTATTTGTTGTCAGACCCAAGGGATTGATGTAGAAACCTCCCTAGGTGTACACAAAACGCTGCAATGGCAGTGCGGATTATGGGATATCCATATTTGGCAGCACGTTTTGGAACCGCCCGTTTCCGAAGAAGCCGTACAGGCAGAACCGCGATTGCCACAACTGCAGCAGGGCATGGAAACGCAGACAGCTGTTCCAGCGTGGATGGATGAACAACTGTCTTGGCAGTATGCATTTCCCAAAGCTGTGACGACAGCTGCTAAATTTTCTGTATCTGAAATCAAACGACAGTACGGACTTTTCCATGATGAGGTATTGGAAGAAGAACAGCACTTGGCCTCAACCGTAGATATGCAGCCGGAAGATGAAGATATATTTGACCAACTGCCGCCCTGGATGGCAGTGGAAGAAGAGAAAGTAACCGGAGCGCAGCGAGGTACAGCCCTGCATAAAGTCATGCAGTATCTTACGATACATCCTTATATGAATGCGAAAGAAATACGTCGACAATTGGCGCAGTGGGAAGCGGAAGGTGTGATGACGAACGAAGAAACGAAGCTTGTATATATACCGGCAATTTTACAATTTTGTCAGTCTCCCTTAGGCCAACGGATGGCTAATGCGACAGATATACGCCGAGAATATCCGTTTAGCGTGATTTTTCCAGGCGGCGGTTATTTACCCGATGTAGAAAAGGGTGAGGGCATGCTTGTGCAAGGGGTAATTGACTGCTTATTTCGTGATGACCAAGGCTGGGTACTCGTCGATTACAAGACTGATCGGTTAGAATCAGAAGAAGCCTTTCGCCAGCGGTATACCGTGCAGTTGGCATTGTATCGGCAGGCTGTTGAACAAATGAGTCCTATCGTATTGCAGCATAGTTGCATCTATAGTTTTTATTTACAAAAAGAAATTGTCTTTGCATAACCTATTTACAGGTATTTGTATCATAAAGGAGGAAATGATATGGGATTGTTTGATGTGGTAGGACCGGTCATGATTGGACCATCCAGTTCCCATACAGCTGGAGCAGCGCGTATTGGATTGATGGCACGGGAAATTTTAAAAGATGAACCGCAAACCGTAACGATTACGCTGTATGGCTCCTTTGCTAAGACGTATAAAGGCCATGGTACAGATAAGGCGTTGGTAGCAGGGTTACTGGGTTTTTCAGCAGATGATGTACGACTGCGTACGTCTTTTGAAATTGCGGCACAGCAAGGAATGGATGTTACCTTTCATCGTTCTGAGGCAGAAGTGGATCATCCGAATACGGCTCGTATTGCCATGAAAGGCAAGAAAGGCAGAAAAATGGAAATTGTCGGCGTATCCTTGGGCGGCGGTAAAATAGAAATTCGTGAAATCAATGGGGCCAGTGTATCGCTGAGCGGTGAGGAACATACTTTGATTACGGTTCATCGGGATAAGCCGGGAATTATCGCGCAGGCAACGACCATTATGGCTATTGGACACATCAATGTATCCAACATGCGCGTGTTCCGCAGTGCTAAAAATGCGACAGCCGTCATGATTGTTTGTACAGATAGTCCGGTGCCGCCGGAAATGGTCAGTATGATTAAAAAGATTTCTGCTATTGAAAGTGTTGTTACGCTCTTGCCGTTATAGGAGGATAGTATGTATACGTACGAATATAAAACATTGCATGAACTCATGGAACAGGCCGCGACGCATCAATTATCGCTGTCTGAAATTACGATGCGTCATGAAATGGAAACATCAGAGAAAACAGAAGAAACCGTTCGGACCTTGATGGCCAGCCGACTGGATGTTTTTCATGAATCTATACAGGCAGGATTAGAAAACAAAGGAAAGTCTGTCAGCGGTTTAGTTGGCGGCGATGCCGAAAAGTTGTTACAGTCGCAGGCTAAATTACTGGGACCGCTGGCTCGCAAAGCAGCCGTGTATGCATTGGCAGTTAGTGAAGCAAATGCAAAAATGTTTAAAATTGTCGCTTGTCCGACGGCAGGTTCATGCGGTATTGTACCGGCTGTCATGATAGCAACGGCAGAAGAATTGAATATCCATAAGGACACGTGTGTTAATGCGCTGTTTACGGCAGCCGGTATTGGGGCTGTCGTAGCGCGTAATGCGTCCGTTGCCGGTGCCGTTGGCGGTTGTCAAGCTGAATGTGGTACAGCAGCAGCCATGGGAGCTGCCGCTGTAGCGGAAATGGCTGGCGGGAATAATGACGAAATTATGCAAGCTTTTGCATTATGCATGAAAAACACATTGGGCCTTGCCTGTGACCCTGTAGCTGGTTTGGTAGAAGTACCATGTGTTAAACGAAATGCTTGTTATGCTGTGTTGGCGATTACGGCAGCTGAAATGGCACTTGCTGGCATAAAAAGCGTTATTCCGCCGGACGAAGTCGTTGAGGCCATGGCTGAAATCGGCAGGCTGATGCCGGTAGCACTCAAAGAAACTTCAGACGGCGGCCTGGCAAAAACGCCGACAGGTCGAGCAATCGCAGAACGTTTGGAAAAAGCGATGGCAGCAGAATAAATCGAGAATCTATTTTTTTACATTATATGCTCATCGAGGTGCTGAAAATGAATCAACTAGTAAAACAATTAGTCGCTGCATATGGCAGAGAATTAATTGAAAATCGTCGGTATTTACATGCCCATCCAGAATTATCGTTTCATGAAACCAATACGGCTCAATGGGTTCGCAGCCGTTTGCAAAAAGCCAGTATCCCCATGCTTTCAGGAATTCACGGCAATAGTATCGTAGGATATTTAAAAGGAAGCAAACCGGGACCTTCCATTGGCTTGCGTGCCGATATGGATGCCTTAGGATTGACGGAAGAAAATGAGTTGCCTTATAAAAGTCAAACTCCAGGCGTGATGCATGGCTGCGGGCATGATGCCCATACGGCATTATTGATGGCCGTAGCAGAAATCTTGGCAAACCATCAGGACTTGATTGCCGGTACCGTTTATTTTGTGTTTGAACAAGGCGAAGAAATGCTGCCAGGTGGTGCGGTGCAGCTCGTTCAAGATGGCATTATGAAACACATTGACTATATGTTTGCCATTCACGTCAATGCGTCCAGTCCGGTTGGGCATATTGATGTTCAATCTGGTGTACGGTTTGCAGCTGTTGGTACGTATGATTTGAAAATTACCGGTAAAGGCGGGCATGGCGGTTTTCCGCATACTGCTAATAATCCGTTAATTCCGGCAGGAGAACTCATCAGTGCCATCAATCTGATTCCCGCATTAAAATGCGATCCCTTGGCTAACTGCACTGTATCTGTGTCATATCTGCATTGCGGTGTAGAAGGCGTAGCTAATGTCATTCCTGCGAATGTCAGTATGGGTGGTTGTGTGCGCGTGCTTGATACCCAACTTCGTACCTTTGTGATGAAAGAAATTGAACGGCTGAGCAAGGCTATTTGCGCAGCCCATCAATGTGATGTCAAGGTTACCCTGGTATACGGCTATCCGGCATGTACAGTAGCATCGGAATGTGCGGCATTGATGCAGGAAGCAGCTCAGGAATTGGGAATTACAGTAGATAATGTACCGCCATCGCTAGGAGCAGAAGATTTCGGATATTTCAGTGAACAAAAGCCAGCAGGCATCGGTTGGTTTGGTCTGGGAGATCCGACAGGAAGCCATGAGCTGACACCGCATCATAATCCGTATTTTTATTTGGATGATGAAAAAGGGTTGCCGCTGGCATTAGAATATATGTTGACAGTGTATCTGAAAGCAGCTTTGCAAATGTAGCAAATAGAAAGTGATGTGAAAAACGATGAATCCTTTTTTAGCACTTATTATTATCTTTTTGGTATATGCCATCGGTGATTTTGTGGCCGATAAGACGAAAGCTTTTGTGTCGTCCATGCTGGCGTGTGCCGTGATATTTACGATTGGATTTTGGTGCGGACTTCCTAAAACCATTTTTGTAGATTCTGGACTCATACCCTTTGCCAAGATTACGATATGTATGTTCTTAATTCATATTGGTACGACCATTCGCATTCGTGATTTCGCCAAAGAATGGAAAACCGTCTTTGTAACACTGATAGCGACGATTGCCGTAGCTTGTGGTGTGTTCTTTGTAGGGCGTTTTCTCATAGATCCATACTATGCATTAATCAGTGCTCCTGTTTTGGCCGGCGGCATGGTTGCTTATTTGGTCATGGCTCCTATTGGCGATATATTGGCAAGACCGGATATTCAGGTTTTTGCCGTTCTTGTTCTCGTATTTCAACATTTTGTTG
>CALBLM010000202.1 GCA_937895695.1 uncultured Megasphaera sp. | reverse complement strand
TCAAGGGAGCATAATCAATAATGGCCTTGAGCGAAACAGTCTTAGAAAAAGTACGTAATTTAACAACACAGCCAGGCGTATATCTTTGGAAAAATGGTCAAGGACAGATTATTTATGTCGGAAAAGCCGTTAATTTGCGCAATCGGGTGCGCAGCTACGTTCGTCATGATACACGAAGAGCACCGAAAGTAACGGCTATGATGAGTCATGCTGCAGATTTAGAAACTATTGTGGTAGCCAACGAAATGGAAGCGCTCATTTTGGAAAATACGTTAATAAAAAAGCATCATCCACGCTATAATATTATGCTTCGTGATGATAAAACGTATCCATACATCAAAGTTACGCAGCAAGAGGACTATCCGCGTATGTTTATGACACGACGTGTTAGTCGCGATGGAGCTAGATATTTTGGACCCTTTGCCAATGGATTAGCTGTTCATCGTGTATTGCAGTTAATACAGCGAGCCTTTCATATTCGTTCCTGCCGAACCATGCAGGCTGATCGGCCATGTTTGCAGTATCATTTGCATCATTGCGATGCACCGTGCGTTCATTACATTACAAAAAGCGAATATCATCATTTAGTACGTCAAGCTGTAGATGTGTTGGATGGCCGTAATACGACGGTGATTCGGCAGCTCCAAGAGTGCATGGAACAGGCGGCTAATGAGATGGAATTTGAAAAAGCTGCGATGTATCGCGATCAAATAGAAGCAGTCAAGGTAATACAGGAACAGCAAAATATACAGGTTGTTGGTGGCCATGACATTGATGTATTGGGATTTGCGGCTGATGCCGGCCAGACTTGTGTTCAAATTTATATGGTACGTCAGGGACGACTGATGGGACGCGAAACGTTTACGTTGGAAAATAGTATGGATGAAACTACAGGGGCTTTGACGGCGGCTGTACTAGACCAGTACTATACGGAAAATATGTTTATTCCTGCCCAGATCGTTGTCGCTGCCGTAGATGATTTGGAAGAGCATGCGCATCGCTTGAGTTTACTTAAGAAACAGCGTGTTGAGATTATCATTCCACAGCGAGGTATTAAAAAAAAGTTGCTTGCTATGGCAGAAGAGAATGCGCGTGTTTTATTGGAACAGCATCGGCTGCAATGGCAGCATGATACTGATAAGACGAGTGGTGCCGTAGAAGCATTGGCACGAGTATTGGATTTGCCTCGTCTTCCGGAACGAATGGAGTGTTTTGATATTTCCCATACGCAAGGTATTGAGACAGTAGCCTCTATGGTAGTTTTTGAACATGGACGGCCGTCGAAGCAGGAATATCGACGCTTTAAATTAAAAACTGTACAGGGTAAGCCTGATGATTTTAAATCCATGGCAGAAATTATGGGACGCCGTTATGGAGAACGGGACTGGCCGGAACCAGACCTTATTGTCATTGACGGCGGCAAGGGACAATTACATGCAGCATTGCCAATTATTCGGGAGGCTGGGTGTGAAGCTCCGGTTATTAGTTTAGCAAAACGAATTGAAGAAGTGTTTGTAGAAGGACGCAATGATTCGATTATCTTGAGTCATCATACACCAGAACTGCAGTTGTTGCAGGCGATTCGCGATGAAGCCCATCGTTTTGCCATTACGTATCACCGCAAGCTGCGCGGCAAACGAAACCTAGTATCTATTTTAGACCATATTGAAGGCATTGGCCCCAAACGGCGCAAGGCCTTGTGGACGGCGTTTAAGACACTAGATGACATGAAGCGGGCTACGGTGGAAGAACTAGCAGCTGTACCGATGATGACGAAAGAAACGGCAGAGAATGTGTATTATTTTTTCCGTTTGGGAACGGATGAAAAACGGAAAATAACAAAATCATAGCATAAAAAATAGGGGCTGTAACAAAATGAGTATTTTTGCCCATTTTGTTACAGCCCTATTACTATACCTTTTAGATTAATGAAGAATATTAATAAAGGTGAGAAGAATAGAAGCATTGACAGGGTCAATGATAAGTGAACCGATGAGTGGAATAACAAAGAACGCCGTAGGTGCAGGCCCAAAGAGTTCTGTCATCGCTGTCATGTTGGCAATGGCATTCGGTGTAGCACCGAGTCCAAATCCGCAGGCACCGGATGTCATAACGGCAGATTCATAGTTTTTACCCATTACACGGTATACGATAAAGTATGCAAAAATGGCCATGAACACAGCTTGGCTAAGTAAGAGAATAATCAGCGGAATTGCTAAGTCGCTAAGCTGCCAAAGTTTGAGGCTCATTAATGCACAGGTTAAGAAGATAGTTAAACCTAAATTTCCTAATACTTCACTTTCGCGTTGGTATACTTTATAGGCTTTCGTGAAATCTGCAATATTACGAATGATAGCGGCTGCGAGCATAGAGCCAATATACGGTGGGAATACGAGATTGATGCTGACAAAAAAATTACTAATTAAAGTACCTAATCCCATGGCCAGGAACAGATGCGCCATGGCATTCATAAAACGGCGATTGTCAATGGTTTGGCCAATTTTATGTTCTTCTTGGTCTGCCTGCTGTTTATTGGATGCAGCATGTTCCAATTTGGTAATTTCATGTTGATAGGACTGCGGGTCCAGTCGTTCCGAATCGGCATTGCTGTGCAAATCGAATTTATGTACAAGGCGTTCACCGATAGGGCCGCCAATAAGGCCGCCGGCAACTAAGCCAAACGTAGCGGCAGCTACGGCAATAGTTGTACCGTTTTCCAAACCAATATTTTCCAGTACCGGGCCAAAAGCTGCAGCCGTACCATGACCGCCAACCATCGGAATCGAAGCGGTAGCTAAACCAATCAAGGGATCTAAGTGAAACAGCGTCGATAAACTAATGCCGATAAGATTTTGAAGAATAATTAGAACGGTTGTAATAATGGCCATCCGTAATACCAAAATGCCGCCACGTTTGATCAAACTTAGGCTAGCTGTATAGCCTACGCTGGTGAAGAAAAGCATCATACAGATGTTTTGCATGATTTTATCTTGTTCATACGTCCAAATGCTGTTTGTGTATAAAATACAGTTTAATACAGCAAATAAAATACCGCCGACGACAGGAGCCGGAATACAATATTTACGCAGAAAATTAAATTTCATACGTAAAAAAACGCCGACATAATAGACAACAATCGCGGCTGCCAGGGTTTGATAAATATTTAAATGAATTGCCATAATAAAAAATAAGTCCCCTTTCGCAATTATTATTTTCAGTAAGTAGAAATAATAATTAAAAATATACTGAAAATATAATCTAATGCTTATATGATAGCAGAAAAATGATTATAAAACAAATATAAATCAAATATACTATACATATAATGCAGAAAATGTATGTGTCATGTCCTTATAGAATGCGAGGAGAGGTATAATAATCTGCTAAGCCACGGCGACATGAGGCATGATGAAAACAAAGAAACTGCATGTCCGTACAGCGCAGATCATACTGCAGCATGTTTTGACCATATGGCGATAATAGGGGCAAAGATTTTTTGATTTTGGTAATAATGGGAAAATGCTGTTTTATCTTTTTAATAACAGCAGCTCCAGCAGGCGATAGTGCTAATATGCGGGCATACGCAGGGCCTTTTTGATAAGCTTCATTCATAGCTGTTTGTGTTATATGCAGCATGGTATATGCGCCCATACGGCAAAGACGGCTATACGCATAGCGCCGTGTTTTTAATGCAGTCAGTGCTTCCGGCCAGGAAGTTGCTTGGGCCAGACAACGGTGCCAGCGATTTTCCAG
>CALBLM010000201.1 GCA_937895695.1 uncultured Megasphaera sp. | reverse complement strand
TGTTGGTCAAATAGATGAAGAAGATATGAAACGCTTGAAAGGCCAAGAAGGCGTTTCCAGTATTACGCAGATTGGCCGTGCTGGTTTGGAATCGTATTATGATGATCTTCTTCGTGGTAAAGATGGCGGCAGACAGGTTGAAGTCGATGCAGCCGGTACACCTGTCAAGGAAATGGAACGTAAGAATCCGACTGCCGGACACAATATTCATTTGACCATTGATTTGAACTTACAACAAGCAGCAGAAGATGCAATGGACAAACAAATTGCCAATGGTATCGGGACCCATGGGATTGCAGCCGTTGCGATCGATCCCAATACGGGGGCTGTATTGGCAATGGCTAGCCGTCCGGCATTTAATCCAAACTGGTTTACCCGTGGCATTACAGCAAAAGAATGGGCACAAATTAATGACAATCCCTATCATCCGATGGAAAACCGGGCGATTGCCGGTGAATATCCACCAGGCTCTACGTTCAAATTAATTACCGGTTCAGCAGCACTGGAATTAAAGAAAGTAACGCCAGATGAAATGATTTTCGATAGTGGCCGTCACTGGCTCGTTGATATGCGGAACGCTGGCGGCGAAGCCTTAGGTTGGATTAATTTTACCGAAGCGTTGTCCAAGTCAGATAACGTATATTTCTATGAAATGGGCCGTCGTGTCGGTATTGAAAAATTAGCTGAATATGCACGTATGTTTGGCATGGGCAAGAAGACAGGCATTGCGCTGCGCGGTGAAGCTTCCGGACTAGTTGCCAGTGAAGAATATAAAAAGAAAAACTTTAATCAAGATTGGTATTTAGGCGATACCTTTAACTCAGCGATTGGCCAGGGCTTCCAATTGGTTACACCGTTGCAGGCGGCAATGATCGTTAGTGAAGTTGCTAATGGCGGCATTCAATATCGGCCATTTATCGTCAATCGGATTGATAATTTGGACGGTACGCCGTATAAAATTTTTGCGCCCGAACAAATCGGTACGTTGGCAGTATCCCGCTCTACCTTGGATTTAGTACGCGAAGGGATGCGTAACGTTACGGAAGAAGGTACAGCCGGTTCGTTGTTTGCAGGATTCCCGATTCAGGTTGCCGGCAAAACAGGGACGGCAGAAAACTTTGGCGGCGTGGACCATGGCTGGTTTGTTGCGTATGCACCGTATGACCATCCTCGCATCGTTATTGCTGTTTTGGTTGAACAAGGCGGTTATGGCGGCGT
>CALBLM010000200.1 GCA_937895695.1 uncultured Megasphaera sp. | reverse complement strand
AGTCAGATTTAATATCTCTGATAAGCCAATTAGCTTGCTGTTTAACCTTTTCCTTCAAAGACTTCTTTGGCTGTGCGCTTGAAGTGTCTTTTGAAGTCGTTTTTTTCTTTTTGAATTGCTTATTTACTTGTTTCGGGAGTGTTTTCTTTTGTTTTCTTAAAGATTTCAGTTTTTCTTTCGTAACAAATTTACGAGCCATATATTAAACTCCTATATTTTTTAATTGAAGCAATTTTTCCCGCCCATTCAGGCTGTTTTTTCGTTGTCGTACCCCATACATCATCCGTCGTTGTCTTTGGCGTTGTTTTAGGGGTAGTCTTTGTTGTTGTGGTCTTCTTTGTCGTTTTCTTCTTTGTCGTTTTCTTCGTGGTCTTATTCTTCGTATTGTCGGATACCTTATAGCCAAGTGCTTTCGCCGCAGCCGCCGCCGCAGAAGAATTGTTGTAATGCAGTCTTCCGTCAGAATCCGTCCATACATAATTTGGATTTTTCTTCTGAATCTGTGCCTGAACATTGGAGTTCCATCTATCAACTTTATTCTGTTTCTGCGAATTCAGATAGGCTTCTAAGACTGACGTCGCATTGGAAACATAATCATTTCGGCGTTGTGCAAGATCTTCCGCTTCCTTTTGCGCATACTGATTGTTAATATCCGCTTGGTTCTGCTGTAATTGTGCCATGAGAGAGGACAAATTGCTTTGATACTCATTTCCGAGGCTAGAAAGTGCACTCTGTCTTGCGGCTTCATTACTTGCAAGGTTTGCCGAATATGCGTTCAGGATATTATTTAAGGCGGTTTCACTTGCACCGCCTGTAATGCCACCTGCTGATAGCTGCTCTGCAAGTTTATTTTTATTCTGCCGGTACAAAATGTACTGCTGCCTTGCCGCATTATCAGCGTTCAAGTTTGCTTCGCTCACACCTTGATTATAGGCATTACCAAGCTGTCCGGCATTGGTATTGTAAACGTCTTGCAGTCCAGACAATGCCGTGTCTCTCTGCTGTTGGATTCCCGGGTCTGCCGTTACGTTCTCATACCCTTGCGGTTTTGTCTTGCCTGAAACAATGGCATCATAATACGCATTGGCTACGGTATTTGGTTTCTTTGAGGCTGCCAGCGCTGCTTTTATAGCCGTAGACCATGCATTCGTAGATTTTACTTTCGCCATTTTCTCACTTCCTTTCTAAATTTTTTTGAAATTTCTTGTCAGCTTTTGTCGTTGTGAACCGTGTATTAAGTAGAAGCGCCGGGTGCATACAGACCTATCACCGGCGTTCGCCAAACGCACCGGCAGGATCTTCTTCTTTAGTTTTTAGACAATTTCTTCATTGACAGTTACAATTGTTTCGTCCGATATAACTTTGAAGCTCAGCCGCATGTATGCGATGCTGTTTTTCTTTGTATCTGCAAAATTTGTCGTTTCGGCAGTTCCAACGCATCCCGTGAGTTGTCCGTCCGATATCCACTGGGGAAGCGGATTGTAACTCGATGATGCTGTAAATGATCCAATGAAATTGTGACTACTGTCATAAAACCCAATGTTGTCATAAGCTGTCGCAGGTGAATTGAATTCGTAGTTCTTGATTCGGAAAACATCGTCTTTCGTGACCGGAATGAATCCTGACGTCTCGTAATAGTCCGGCGTGTCCCTGTGTTCTCCGTTGTCAGCCCGCCAGATTCCACCTGTTTTCCATCCATGCCCGGCTTCGTACAACGTTCCATCCGCATTTGTAGATAGCGGCAGCACATTGGTATACGCGATCACCGCAGTGGCCGTCACTACTACATCGCCGCTGATCGACGGAATGCTGATGACGTTTCCGGACACTACTGACGACGTGATGTCCGTGCCGCCCATCGTGACTGCTATGCTGTCCATTCTGTAGCCTGCCGCCGGGCTGATCGTTATGGCCAACGAATTACCTTCATAAATGATGCTCTGAGATGCGTTACTTGCACACCCCGTGAGGGTCTGTGTCAGCGTGTATGGGATCTGATAATTTCCGGCATCTAGCACTTCGGGGTTTCCGTTGACGGCTGCTGCCCGAAATGCATTGATTTCATTCATCGTGATCCCGGCCTTCAAAGCCCACGTCACAACGTTGTCCCGCAAAGTGTCCTTGCCAAGCCCCATGACGTAATTCGCCATCCCGATATAGGCTGAATTTGTACGCTCTAGGACTGTGCTTCCTGACACGCTCGAAAAACCGGACAATTCATAGTCCATGTCGATGTGTTTTCGCGAAACGCCCAATAGCGCAAGTAGCAGGAAAGACACCGTACCGGTTCGATCACGACCTAAGGAGCAATGATAGATAGATCCGTCTCCATGTTCGGCTGCTTCAAAGATGTCCCGGATTACTTTCTTTGTCATCGCGTAGTCGACTCCGTCTGGTTTCACCGCGTCTACATAACCTTTAGTCATAGGGCAATGCTTGTAGTACACTCGCGCGCCAAAAGGCGACGTCGCGAACGCTGTATTGTCTCGAACATCAATGTGATGCCGGACGTTTGCCAGCTCTGCATAGCTCTCGTCGATAGGCTCCAGCGACACCCCCGGTGCCGCACAGCGGTACATCAGGCCGTATTTGACCGTCCCGCCATCACAGCCCCAGCCGCCGAGATCACGGCAGTTTTTCACATAACCGGAAAATCGGATCATCCGCAGCTGCCCTGTAGATTTGACCCTGCCATTTCCAATCACCTTGCCATTATCATTTTTAACCAGATACTGCACAGCATGCCCCGGCACGGTGTTGTAAATCACAGATGCACCGCCAACTTTGTTTGCGATGCTTCCGCCTCGGCCATCCGCCTCATCCTGCATGTAACGCGTACCATCCTGTGTAGGGATAGCTAGCCCCAGTGGCCAGTCCTTACCATC
>CALBLM010000199.1 GCA_937895695.1 uncultured Megasphaera sp. | reverse complement strand
CCAGATGTTATGGGGACCATTAAAGAACGATATTTGCTGCTGCGTCATATTGCGGATGCAGAGCCCGTAGGACGGCGAACACTCGCCGCCTTATCGGGATTATCGGAACGAGTAGTACGCTCACATGTCGATGTATTACGGCGCAGCGGTATTGTCCGGTTTACTACCCTGGGGATATCGCTGGAACCAGAAGGAAAAAAGTTGATGCCGGATTTATTGGAATGTTTCCTGCGGTTAAACAATTTAGACGATATGCAGCGAACGATACGCCAAGCTTTGGGACTAAAAAATGTATATATTGTTCCTGGCGACAGCGATAATGATAAAACGGCAAAAGAAGAGTTAGGACGCAAAGGCGCACTGCTGTTAAATGATTTATTAAGCATTGCGGATATAGTGGCAATTAGCGGCGGTTCTACGATGGCCGAAGTGGCGCATATGCTTCCAGAAAGTAATGCCAATGTGGTTATACTGCCGGCTCGCGGCAGCATGGGAAATCACGTAGAATTTCAAGCCAATTATATTGCTGCTAATATAGCAGCCAAAACGCATAGTTCCTATCGCATGATCCATTTGCCGGAAAACCTGAGCGAATCAGCCCTTCGCCTGATGTATGAATCAGATGCCCAGGCTAAGGAGAACGTAGCAATGACAGCTAGAGCGCAAGTCGTTCTGTTTGGAATTGGCCGGGCAGATCATATGGCTAAAAAGAGAGGCATGACGAGCCATCAACGGCAAACATTGCGGACACTGGGGGCTCGCGGTGAGTCCCTGGGTTGTTACTGTAGCTTTGACGGCCGTATCTTATATGGTTCTAATAATATAGGCATTTCATTAAAAGATATTCGTAAACATCAACATGTGATTGCTGTGGCTGGCGGGGCCAGTAAGGCAGAAGCCATTCTTTCTGTCATGCGTACCTGCCGCACAGGCACCCTCGTTACCGATGAAGGAGCAGCTCAACGAATCATGAATATGATTTAAGAGAAAGGGTGCATAACACATGGTACGAATTGGTATAGATGGTTTTGGACGTATAGGAAGAAGTTTTTTCAAAATTGCCCAACGTTTTTCTGATGAAATGGAAATCGTGGCTATTAATGATATAGGGACACCGAAGCAGATGGCTCATTTGCTTAAATACGATAGTATTTATGGCATTATGCCTAATGACGTATCTTATGATGATACGCATATTCTTGTTGACGGCAAGCCTTATCCATTGTTTCAGGAAAAAAACGTGAAAAACGTAGATTGGAATAGCTTGGGCGTCGATATACTTGTCGAATCATCCGGTGTATATTCCGGGCGTGTCAGCCCATCTTCACAAGACAGACTGCCTCTTGGCGGCAGCGTCAAAAAGATAATTATTACGTCACCATCGACTATCGATGATATTACTGTTGTACTGGGAGTCAATGAAAACGAGTACGATCCGAAAAAAGACCACGTCATTTCAGGCGCATCCTGCACGACCTGTGGGTTAGCAGCAATTTTACACTTTTTAGATGAAACATAT
>CALBLM010000198.1 GCA_937895695.1 uncultured Megasphaera sp. | reverse complement strand
TTAATAGCGCATCTGTATATTGGGATATACCGGAATTGCGTGATACGGATATTTGTATTACAACACGTGAACTGGCAGCGTGGATTCAAGAGGAAGGTCTTGATTTTGCCAACTTAGAAGACAGCGGATTTGATCGTGCTTTTAGCGAATCATCCGGCGGCGGCAAGATTTTTGGTAATTCCGGTGGCGTTATGGAAGCGGCTATCCGTACGGCATATTATATGTTTACAGGGCGTCCGGCACCGAAAGATTTTATTCCCTTTGAACCGGTACGTGGTTTGGAAGGTGTAAAAAAAGCAACCGTTGTATTTGGCCATTTTGTTATTCACGTTGCAGCTATCAGCGGGTTGGGGAATGCTCGTAAATTTATTGATGAACTGATTCAAAATGAAGATTTTGAAAATTATTCATTTATTGAAGTAATGGCCTGCCCGGGCGGGTGTATTGGCGGCGGTGGACAGCCGAAAGTAAAATTGCCGCAAGTTAAAAAAGTACAAGAAGCACGTATTGCTTCCTTGTATAAATCAGATGAAGATACAGACGTCAAAGCAAGCTGGCAAAATAAAGAAATTGATGAATTGTATAAAGAATTTTTAGACGAACCGTTGTCGGAAACAGCAGAATGGATACTGCATACGTATTTCTCTGATAAATCCGATCTCTTAGGCAACATGAAGAATCTGACACCGGAAACCAATCCGTCATCCAATCGTTTCAAATCTGTACAGGATTTAAACGTATAAGCAAATGTAGAAAATTGCCAAAAGGACATGTCGCATAATGCGATATGTCCTTTTTCGTTTTGTATTTGTCGAATATTCTCGAAGAGAACATCCCTTAAATAAAATTTTTTATAATATATGCAAGAATAAATGAAAACGATAACTTATTGTAATGATAAATTGACTCAATTAACTTGACAAGCTAATACAGGTACGATATAATTTTCGTGGTGTAAAAAGTTAATTTTACATATACTTTCTTTTAAATATCATACGGATAACACATCGATCCTTTAGTAAAAGAGAGGAAACTAGGAACACTCGTCAATGAAGTTGGTGAGAATGATATCCATGTGATATGTTGAGAAAAAAGATATGTTATCATTGAAAGGGGTATTCTTACCATGAAAACAAAAGTATTAGCAGCACTTGTTGCAACCATGGCAGTAGGCGCAACTTGCGCATTCGCAGCCAATCCGTTTGTTGATGTACCGTCCGACAGCTGGGCATACAAATCCGTTGTAGAACTTGCTGACGCTGGTATTATTCAGGGCGTTGACGGTCAATATTTCCAAGGTAATCGTAATATTACCCGTTACGAAGCCGCTGAAATGGTAGCCAAAGCGATGGCTCATATGGACAAAGCGTCTGTTGAACAGCGCGCCCTCATCAACAAATTGGCTGATGAATACGCTGCAGAACTCAACAACCTCGGCGTTCGCGTATCCAACCTCGAAAACAAAATCGGCAACGTAAAACTCACTGGTGATGCTCGTGTTCGTTGGCAGCACCAGAGCCACAATGACGACTATAAAAATGATAATTCTTGGGACTATCGTGTTCGTCTCCGTGCCAATGCTCAGGTCAATGACCGCACAACAGTAACGTATGGCCTTAGCACGAATGATATTAATTTTGGCAATAATGAATCTGCTTCTGGTTCTACCGAATACGATATCTATACCGATAATGCCAAAATCGATACCCAGCTTGGCGCACATCTTACAGCCAGCGTAGGCCGTACGGATACATACGTACTTGGTGGCGATAATGCCTATGGCTTCCAGTATGGCGACGTATTTGACCGTGCTGAAATGAAATATGCAACAGATAAATTCGCAGCTACTGCCGGCTATGGTAAATTTAAAGAAGGTGCTGATTGGAAAGATGAAGAAGGTAATGCACCGGACAACACATTACTTGGTGTAAAAACCGGTTATGGTGAATTGGAAGGCTTCTTCGGCAATGGTTCTGCTGTAGGCGTGTATTACAACTCTTTCAATAAATCCAATAGTAGTCAAGGTGCTCCTACCATTGCTGATGACCTTTGGGGTGCGTATGCATCGGTTAACATGGGTTCCAAATGGAATGCTCTTGCGAACTATGAACGTGTCAACCTCCGTGGCGACAACGACAATAAA
>CALBLM010000197.1 GCA_937895695.1 uncultured Megasphaera sp. | reverse complement strand
ACGGTAATGGGAGGCTGCGATGAAAGAAAAATTAGTTGTCATTGATGGAAGCAGTTTGCTTTATCGTGCATTTTATGCGATTCCACACTTAACAGATAGTCAAGGACAGCCGACGAATGCCGTGTATGGTTTTTTAAATATGCTGTTAAAATTGTACGAACAATTGGAACCACAGTATGTCGCTGTTGCGTTTGATAAGGGAAAGCATACATTTCGCAACGATTTGTTTAATGAATATAAGGCAACCCGTAAACCGGCTCCGGATGAATTGCGCCCTCAGTTTGCTTTAATTCGGGAAGTATTGGCGTGCTTGGGGATTCATGTCTTGGAATTGGAAGGATATGAAGGCGATGATATTATTGGTACGATTGCCCGTCATATGGAACAGAAACTGGATGTGGCTGTCGTAACGGGGGATAGAGATGCTCTGCAGTTGGTAGATGATTCGGTTACAGTTCATTTGACTAAAAAAGGCATAACCAACATGTTGGCCGTTACGCCGGAGGTGATGCAGGAAGAATACGGGTATACGCCTAAACAAGTGATTGATATGAAAGCGTTGATGGGCGACACGGCGGATAATATTCCCGGTGTTCCCGGTGTAGGCGAAAAAACAGCTTTAAAATTGATTGCGCAATTTCAAAGCGTGGAAGGTGTATATGCCCATTTGGAAGAGGTAAAAGGGAAAAAACTGCAGGAAAAATTAGGTGCGAACAAAGAAAATGCCATGTTGTCCAAAGATTTGGCAACCATTCGTTGCGATGTGCCTATTTCGTATACATTAGAGATGTTTTTACCTCAGCCACGCAAAGAAGATGTGACCATTCTTTTCCGTAGGTTGGGCTTTCGGAATTTATTAGAACGATTTGCCGCATTTGACAGATTTTCTTCTCTAGCTGTTAACATGCAAAATCCCCAATTCACCATACAATCGGTTCGTGATATACCTGCATCCAGTCTAGGCGGACAGCGTGTTGCTGTAGAGGCTGTATATACGCAGGATGTGCCTGTACCAGAGATACAGATATTGGCCATTGCGTCCGAAAAAGGCGTATGTATTATCCCTCAAGAACAATATCATATCTATATGCCAGCGCTTACGACTGCGGCAGAAGTCATTACGACAGATGGCAAAAGGTTATCTAAAGTATTGTCACACTATACGAAACAACCTATCAAGCTGCAGGATATTGTATTAGGTGCCTATTTGCTCGATCCAACCCGTACAGCCTATGGCAAGATGTATTTAACAGAAACATTTGATGTCCCGCTGGCAGAAGATACGGAAGATGATACTATGCGGACTGCAGGCGATGCTTTGGCTTCCTATCAAATTTGGCCGAAAGAACAAGAGGTATTGGAAAAAGCTGGCTTACTAAATCTTTACAACCAAATTGAAATTCCTCTGATTCATACGCTGGCAGTGATGGAAATGAACGGATTTACTGTCGATATGCAGCGACTGATGGAAATGAAACAAGAGTTATCATTAGAAGCCGATGCGCTGGAAGAAGCCATTTATGAAGATGCGGGCGAAACCTTTAATATTAATTCTCCGAAACAATTGGGCGTTATTTTGTTTGACAAACTACAGCTACCTGTGATCAAGAAAACAAAAACCGGCTATTCTACCGATTCGGCTGTTTTAGATGCATTGTTAGATAAGCATCCGATGATTCCTAAAATTCTGCAGTTCCGAGCTTTGAAAAAATTAATTTCTACCTATTTGGATGGAATGGAACCGTTGGTTTCTCCTGAAACCGGGCGGATTTATACGTCCTTTAATCAAATGGTGACGGCAACAGGGCGCCTGAGCAGCTCGGATCCGAATTTGCAAAATATTCCTATTCGTACGGAACAGGGACGAAAGATTCGTTCCTTATTTATACCCGGTGAAGGATATGACTATATTTTGTCTGGTGATTATTCACAAATTGAGCTGCGGTTGTTAGCCCATTTATCCCAAGATCCGACGATGGTAGATGGCTTTTTGAAAAATCAGGATATTCATCGCCGAACGGCTTCCGAAGTGTTTGGCATTCCATGGGAAGACGTTACGCCGGAACAACGTTCCCATGCCAAGGCCGTTAATTTTGGTATTATTTATGGCATTAGTGATTTTGGGTTAGCTCGTAATATTTCTATTTCACGTCAACAAGCAAAACAATATATTGAATCATACTTTGCACGATACAGTACCATTCATGCGTATATGGACGGATTAATTGCCCAAGCACATCAAACCGGTATTGCTAAGACGATGTTTGGCCGTATTCGCGCATTGCCGGAAATTAACAGCAAAAATTTTACACGTCGCTCTTTTGCTGAACGGACAGCCATGAATACGCCGATACAAGGCAGTGCGGCTGATATTATCAAAATGGCCATGAATGCCGTACAGCAACAATTAGAAACACGGCAGTTAAAAAGCCGGTTGCTTGTACAAGTACATGATGAATTGGTGTTGGAAGTACCGGCAGATGAACGAGAAGAAGTACAAGAAATACTTAAAGATACGATGGAACATATTGTTTCTTTGTCCGTTCCGCTTGTTGTCGATATTCATTATGGAAAAAATTGGGAAGAAGCCAAATAGGAGGATGTATGCCTGAATTACCAGAAGTAGAAACAGTTCGCGCATATATTCATCAATATACGGCGGGCAAGAAAGTCATGCGGATTGAGGTTCGTTTGCCGCGACTAATTAAAAATGCCGAAGCTGATGTGTTTATTCATGCCTTAACAGGACAGACGATTGAAGCAGTAAAGAGGAAGGGAAAGTATTTGTTGCTGCAATGCAGCGGTTCCCATTCTCTGCTTGTGCATTTGCGGATGACTGGCAGTTTGATCTATGTACCGCAGTGGCAGGAAACGATAAAAGCGGCACATATTATTTTTTCTTTAAATGAAGGAACTTTGATATA
>CALBLM010000196.1 GCA_937895695.1 uncultured Megasphaera sp. | reverse complement strand
TCCTGATTCATTTTTATCCATTCTTCTAACTTGCATGAAATTAAGCTTCAGCTGAACGGCAAGAACCAATTATCAATCCAATAATATGCCGCTGGATTAGAATCCACCATAGGAGTCATACGATCCAGCATGAACAGCATAAAAAATTGTACGATATAGGCAATAAGAACCATCAGTGCGAAAAGATAGACAAAGGACGTTGACAATCGATAGCCAAGCACATCATCACCCACTTGTTTTTCTGAAAATAAATTACTTATCTCAAACAAAACAAATACAGATATCAAGCATAATGGCCAAGCAAAATCAATATAATACCGCCACGCAAATCCGCACTTATAGGCGTCGATTAAAAGAACCACAAAACTAAAAATAAGTAAAGACAACAGTAACCACTTATTTTTAAAATCCGTTTTTTTCAATAAGAAAACAATCACATAAATAGACAAAGCCAAGAATGGGAAAATCCAAAAGAGCCCACCAGGTGAAGGTTCAGCAGGAGCCCAAACTGGAAGAGTCATACTTGTTTTCGAGAAAAAAGGAAAGACCGCGGTCATCTGAAATGGCTGGAAGAGATAATAGAATAAAAGTCCGGGTGCATCTCTTAGAGGCGTTTCCATAATTGTCATGTCAAAACCGGTCAGATTATAATTAGCACCAAAATCAAATGCCGAGCCAAATCGAATATAGTTATATGCTAGTAATGGTATGAAAACAATAATGAAAGGAGCAAAAGCAGCAACTGTATTCCCAATGCCTTTCCTAGCAAAAAAAAGACGCCGCCGAACGAGTTCATCCCAGAATAAGGGCAACGCCAAAATCGCTACAAGAATAAACTGTGGGCGACATCCCAAATTCATTGCAATACAGAATGATCCAAGAGCAATAAGTACCTTAGATACGCTTCCATCAGGTTGCTTAGCCTGAATCCATGCAGTCAATCCACCAAAGGTGCAGGCCAGAGATGCAAGACCTGGTATAGCGTAAAAATTAGGAGTGAAAATTTGATAATACATACTCACTCCAACATTTACCGCCATTATCGCAAGCACCACTACGCCTATACTGACATTGCGACTAAAGTATTTATCAGCAATCGCTATCACCAATAATGTAATAAGAATTGCCATTAAAAGGCCAAGTATTAATACTGCATAACTAGCAGATAGCCAAGAATGCGTGATAATTTGATATGGAATGAACAACACCAATGCCGGAATGACGCCGAAATACGAATAGTATTTTCCGTGATAAAACGCATGATCCCAATAAATAGGCCCATTCCCTTGCGAAACAAGCCATCCACGCCTGTCAGAGTCATATGGATTATCTAATTCCGCCAATGCATCAGGAACCTGCAAGTCTAATGTAGTCCTACCATGCAGCAGTGCGTCACCCAGCCGTGCATACTGATCATAATCTGTTGTGAATCCGTATATTTTTTGAGGCCATCGATGAACAGCATCATCACCCCCTGCAAACAACCATATGCCCAGCACAATAAAAAGCTGCACAATGGTAATAGCCGCTAGTATGGCAATGCGCTTAGTACGTGGAGTTGTTCCCGAAGTTGAAAAACCTATTCTGTACCATCTCGAACCCGGGAAAAGAAAATAGCAAAAAACAATTATTGACAATCCGAGTAATATGCGCAGAATGCTGAAATTAAAAGGTATACGCGGATTAATCGTTATCTGCCGTATTGGAATCCGCATTCCCGCTGCATGAAGGAAATAAATTCTTACGCCATCATTATTTCCACCGACATGCAAATATCGTGAAGTATCATATAGCAGATTAATCGTTTTTTGTGCATTTCCTGAATACCATCCAGTATTACCCTGATGCTGTGCGCTTAACTGTACCGAAATATTCGCATCCAGGGTTTTGGCTCCGGAATCAAGATACAAATATTTAATCGGAAAATCCGATTTTACCTCTACATACGCATCATCGTTCGATTTAATGGATAGCGTATTTCCATTGCGCCTAACGCCATTCCCAAGAGAGTAGTCAGCAACATTTTCTGATTGCGCTGCCCTTGTTTGCCAATAAGGCATGTTAAATACAAAGACTTCACCGACAAGCAGTAGCAGACAGATGAATATAAACTTCAGCTTACGCCTTAGATATACTCTCGGGCATCCCAATTCTGACGACTGGCATCGCTGCACCTTATTTCCCTTCATCATTCTATCCTGTATCTTGATCACTGGATACACAACAAAGCATTCCCCACAGACATTAACAGAGGCTAATCACAATTCAAACAGACAAATCGGAAATCCTCCAAAATCTCCGGATTCAGTAGTACGCAATTGTGCCTATGCTCATTCCGAATTCATACCAAAGCACTTCGGAATTTCATTCCTCATTCTTCAAAGAGGAATATAAAATAATTACAGACCCAGCCACCAAGTTTTTATCAGCAATAGTTGCGCCCAGCTTCCCAGCTGTTTCGCATTCCATGGATAGTGCCAAAGCTACAATATCCCGTATGTCTAAGAATCTGAACGCCTCCGTTGCAGTGCTCTTGCCTTGTTACAACGAGGAAGTCACCATCGGCAAGGTGGTGCGCGACTTCAAGTCAGCACTGCCGAACGCCGATATTTACGTGTATGACAACAACTCCACCGACCACACTGCGGAAATCGCAGCCAGCGAGGGCGCGATCGTCCGCAAGGAACCGCGGCAGGGCAAGGGCAATGTGATCCGCGCCATGTTCGAAGACATCGATGCCGACGTGTACATCATGTCCGACGGAGATGACACCTACCCCGCCGATGCCGCACCCGCCATGGTGGACAAAATCCTTGAAGGGTACGACATGGTGATCGGCGACCGCCTGAGCTCCACGTACTTCCAGGAGAACAAGCGCCCGTTCCATAACTTCGGCAACCGTCTCGTCCGTGGTTCCATCAATGGCCTGTTCCATGCCAACGTCACCGACATCATGACCGGCTACCGCGCCTTCTCGTTTACCTTCGTCAAGACCTACCCTGTGCTGTCGCGCGGCTTCGAGGTCGAGACCGAAATGACCATCCACTCGCTGAACAACAACCTGCGCCTATACGAGATGCCGATCCAGTACCGCGATCGTCCGGAAGGCTCCGTCAGCAAGCTTGACACCGTCGGCGACGGCATCAAGGTAATGGCGACCATCTTCCGTATGATCCGCGAGAACAAGCCATTGCCGTTCTTCGGCGGCGTCGGCTGCGTTCTCC
>CALBLM010000195.1 GCA_937895695.1 uncultured Megasphaera sp. | reverse complement strand
TGGGTGATGTTCGTATTTATCCCGATACAGATTTTCCAAAACGATTTCTGCATATGAAATACGGCTATATCGGCGGCAAAAAATATGAAGTACGCTCGGCCCGTCTTCACAAACGAGTCGTACTCATGAAATTCGTCGGCGTAGAAGACCGCAATGCGGCAGAACTTCTCGTTGGCAAAGCCTTGGAAGTGCCGCGCGAAGATTTGGTGCCCCTAAAAAAAGGACAGCATTATGTCTTCGATATTATCGGTATGTCCGTATACGATACACAGGATCATAAATTGGGTAACGTCACAGACGTCCTGAAAACCGGCAGCAACGATGTATATGTTGTGACGGACGCACAGGGAAAAGAATGGCTGTATGCCGCCATTCCCGACGTTGTCAAATCCATTGACGAAAAGGCTGACCGCATGGTTATCGATCCGCCGGAATGGGTGGATGACAAATGAGGATTGACATTATTTCACTCTTTCCGGAATTTATCGAAGCCTTTTTTAGCCACAGCATCATCGGCAGAGCAAGAAAAGCCGGTCTGCTGGAGCTGGATGTGACCAATCCGAGGCATTTTACATATGACCGTCATCACATGGTAGACGATACGATTTATGGCGGCGGCTGCGGCATGCTCATGAAAGCAGGTCCGCTGTATGCCGCTGTCGAAGCCGTACGCCGCAATGTGCCCAAACGACGCATTATCCTGATGGGGCCGGCTGGCCAGACTTTTGACCAAGCCAAAGCCCGTGAGCTCGCTGGCTATGACCAGCTTATTTTGCTATGCGGACATTATGAAGGCGTCGATTACCGCGTAGAAACGGATTTGGCAGATGAAACGATTTCTGTCGGTGATTATGTCCTAACCGGCGGCGAACTGCCGGCCATGACCATTACCGATGCCGTAGCCCGCATGATACCGGGCGTGCTCGGGTCGACAGGCAGTGCGGTAGATGACTCGTTTTATGCATCGCTGTTGGAATATCCGCAGTATACCAAGCCTGCCGTATTTCGCGGACAAGCTGTTCCGGACGTGCTGCGAAATGGCGACCATGCCAAAATTGACGCATGGCGGCATGAAAAAGCACTGGAACGAACGCTGAAAAAAAGACCTGATTTGCTGCAGACAGCCTCTTTGTCACCCAAAGACAGAGAACTGTTGGCACACTGGAAAGAGGAGAAGAAATAATGAAATCCGCTTTGTATGTCGGGTTGGTACATTACCCTATTTATGATAAAAATTTTAATGTCATAGCAACGGCGATTACAAACTATGATCTTCACGACATTTCCCGTTCGTCCAAAACCTATGGCGTAAAAAAATACTTTATTATCCACCATGTACAGGGACAACTGGACAT
>CALBLM010000194.1 GCA_937895695.1 uncultured Megasphaera sp. | reverse complement strand
ACCGCCAAAACCGGCAAACAGATGGGTTGTAATGCCGTCGACGAGGATGACTTTATCGGCATCTACAACATGTTTGTTGATTTTTAAGGGTGTACCGATTTTTGTAGTACCCATATCCACGAGAGAAGGATCTTGGCAGTCATGCTGATATGTTTTAATCCGTTTGAGTACTTCTTTGCCGCAGACTAGTTCGTCTTCTTCCGGTGTTTGTGACCGATGGGAACCTTGGGCGAAGACAATGCAAATGTCTTCATCTGGGACACCGGCTAAATTTAATTCATCAATAATATAAATCAAAAATTGACTTGATTTATTCCATGTACGTGTTACGTCCGCTACGACAAGGCATACTTTATCGCCCTTTTTGACTTTTTCCTGTAACGGTGCGCTGTCAATCGGATGACGCATGCAGTCAATAGTTGCTTCTTTTACATCGACGGCAGGAATATGTTTGCCTTCCATTACGTCAGAAATATGTTCTTCCGGTAGACTAACTTTTTGAAATTGATTGCCAATGCCGAAAGTAAATTCTTTTAATGCCATAGTATAATCACCACTTTTATAAATTTTAAACATGCTATCATTATAGCATGGCAACATGATTGTGCAAGATAAGGGGGTTGGCTTTTATGTATCCTTTGTTTTGCATCGAAATGATTGGTTGTTCGTTCGAACGTTTAGTCAATACAGTATTGGCAAAAAACGCCTTTTAAGGTTAATTCCCTTTCTTTTTGATTCGTTAATTCTCGTGCCGTGTTTTTATCCAATGAGGCAACTAATTCTTGACCGCGGCAATAAATACCCTCGCCATTAGCATTTCCGTTGATAGGTAAAGGAATCATTGTATTTATTAGATTATCAAAAGAAAAAGGTTTATCCATTATATACTATCTCCTTTATAAAACAATACATAATACATTTATACAACATCCTCATCATACGCGTAGAATATATACTATGTCAATAGCTATTTGGAATGAAAAAATAATTATTTGCATATAAAATGGAATAAATAAGATGCCTTCGATGATAGAACAGGGAGGATAGTTAACGTCAAGGTTTCGTGATATAATGAATAATGTATGTTTATATAAATATACGCATATAGATAGAGTTAGTCATCGTATTTTAAGGAGTAAATGAAGATGAAAAAAATTCGTAAAGCCGTTATTCCGGCAGCTGGATTTGGTACTCGATTTTTACCGGCAACAAAAGCGACACCGAAGGAAATGATGCCGATTGTAGATAAACCGGCAATCCAATACATTGTAGAAGAAGCATTACAAAGTGGCATTGAAGAAATTTTGATTATCAGCGGCCATGCTAAACGGGCGATTGAAGATCATTTTGATACGAATACGGACTTGGAACTGCAGCTGCAGCGTCAAGGAAAAACGGATTTGTTAAATATGGTACGCAGTATTTCCGAAATCAACATTCATTATATTCGTCAAAAACACATGCGCGGTTTGGGTGATGCCGTTCTGTGTGCTCGTTCGTTTATTGATGATGAACCCTTTGCGGTTTTGCTGGGAGATGATATTGTATATAACGAAACGGAACCGGCTTTAAAACAAATGATTCACGTTTACGATAAGGTAGGTGCTACCGTATTAGGATGCCAAGAAGTACCAAAGGAAAAGGTATCGGCATACGGTATCGTAAAAGGACAGTTGACGGATGATCCCGATTTACTGCGCGTTGTCGATATGATTGAAAAACCATCTATTGAAGAAGCACCTAGCCGATTTGCGGCATTGGGACGATATATTTTGACGCCTGATGTATTTGAAGTGCTGGAACGCGTGCAACCTGGTAAGGGTAATGAAATTCAATTAACAGATGCCCTTAAATTAATGGCAGATAGAGAAGCCGTGTATGCCTATAATTTCAAAGGAAGACGATATGATACAGGAAATAAATTGGGATATTTAAAAGCCGTTGTGGAATATGCGCTGCGTCGTCCCGATTTGGGTGAAGATTTTCGTGCCTATTTGCAGGACTTACTGAAAAAATAGCATAAAATCAGGAATGGTGTTGAGAAATAAGCTACCTAGATATAATGACGATAAATAGTGTATATGATATAATGATATACATGAAAGAGTTTATCGAAAGGCAGTGAGAAAAATGACAATGATTACGCTGAAATCAGGGTTTGCAGTAGATGTGAGCCACTTGTACGGAACTAATGTAACAGCAGATGACATCAAAGAGCTAGAGCCAACGTATCAAAAAGCCCATGAAACGCTCATGCAGATGCGTAAAACCGGTATGATGGCTGGCCATGTATCTAAAGACGGCGCACCGGAAGACGTGCTGTTTCCACAGCTTCCCTATATTGCAGAAGGCAATATCAATAATCCCGAACGAATGATGGCATTGGAAGAATTAGCACGGACCGTTCGAAATCGGGTGGATACGGTCGTGTTTTTCGGCATCGGCGGTTCCTATTTAGGCGGAAAAGTATTGTTTGATGTACAATGCGGCTCGTTTTGGAATCTCAAAAGCAGTCAAGAACGGAATGGATATCCCAAAGCGTTTTTTGCGGGGAATAATGCAGATTCTCATACATTACATGAGTTAATTCAATTTTTAAAACACGATAGCCAAACGAAAGCAGCGTATACTGTGATGGCTGTTATTATTTCTAAATCAGGTTCGACGATTGAACCCATGTCTAACTATATGGTGCTTCGGGATGCCATCATGCGTGCTGGCATTACGTTGGAAACGATTGCCGTTACGGATCCGCATGAAGAAGTTGAAAAAGAAACGCTCCTTCATCATATGGCACGGCAAGGAGGATGGCCGATATTCTTCGTGCCCGATGGTATTGGCGGACGGTTTAGCGTATTTTCTGAAGTGGGCTTAATTGTGGGGGCATTGATGGGATTTAATATTCGCCAATTCTTGGCTGGTGCCCGAGATATGGACAAAGCATGTCAAAATCCGGATATTTGGCAGAATCCGGCATTGCTCAACAGTGTATTAAAATATTTAGCAGCGGCTAAATATGGCTTTGGATTAGAAGTGTTAATGCCGTATGCGGATAATTTAAAATCCTTGTCGGAATGGTATATTCAGCTTTTAGCAGAATCATTGGGAAAACGACTGGATAAACAAGGGAACGTTGTTCATTATGGCCGTACGCCTATTGTTGCGGTTGGTACAACGGATATGCATGCGCAGACTCAAGAACATCAAGAAGGACCGAAAGATAAGGTTGTGCAGTTTGTTTCCATTGCTAACTGGGAAGATGATTTGATAGTTCCTCATCTCTATGATCAATATCCCAAACTGGCGGCTTTCAGCGGATTGCCCCTTAGCAGCATCCTAGAAGCAGCGCGTAGTGCGAATGCAGAAGCCTTGGCAGGGGATGGCAGACCCAGTGCTAATTATATTTTACCGGCATTGACACCATATCATTTGGGGGAATTGATGTTTATGCTGTGCCTGTCCATTGCCTATGAAGGGGAATTTGCTAATGTTGATGCCTTTAATCAACCGGGCGTAGAAATTTATAAAAAGTTATTAGGTGTAAGATTGCAGACATTGCAGAAAGGACAATAGTATGAATGTATTAGTAACAGGCGGTGCCGGATACATTGGCAGTCATACGGTGCGGGCGTTACTGGCGCAAGGACATCATGTCACTGTATTGGATAATTTATCGCGGGGACATCGGGCTGCCGTGCCGCAGCAGGTACAGTTGATTGTTGAAGATATTCATCATATTGATGCAGTACGGCAAATTTTGCAGGAACATCATATTGATGCAGTTATGCATTTTGCGGCCCATAGCCAAGTTGGCGAATCGATGGAAAACCCAACGATTTATTATGATAACAATGTAGTTGGTTCCTATAGTTTGCTTGAAGCAGTACGTCAAGCTGGTGTGAAGTATTTTGTCTTTTCTTCCACAGCGGCTGTATATGGTGAACCGGAAAAGACACCGATTACGGAAGATATGCCGTATTGTCCGACGAATGTATACGGACAAACCAAATTAATGATTGAAACGATGTTGGCGCAATTCAGCCGTGCCTATGACCTTCGGTATGTGGCATTACGCTATTTTAATGCAGCTGGTGCTTCTCCAGATGGTATTATTGGAGAAGATCATACACCGGAAACGCATTTAATTCCGCTTATTTTGCAGACTGCTTTGGGACAGCGCAAGAGTATTAAGATTTTTGGGACTGATTATCCGACGCCGGACGGAACGTGTATTCGCGATTATATTCACGTTACCGACTTGGCAGATGCTCATTGCCGAGTATTGCAGTATTTGGCACAGGGCGGGCAGTCGCAATATTTTAATTTAGGTTCACAGCATGGCTTTAGTGTGCGGGAAATGATTGAAACGGCCAAGAAGGTAACGGGACGTGATTTCCCGGTAGAAGAAGCACCGCGTCGTGCCGGTGATCCGGCTGTTTTAATTGCCGGTTCAGAAAAAATTCGTCAGGTGACAGGCTGGCAGCCGCAGCATAGTCAGGTAGAAACGATTATCGCTGATGCATGGAATTGGCACCGTCATCATGTAAATGGATATGATGATAAAAAATGACATATCAGTCTTGATAGGTCGCGTAAGGAACGGTTTAGTTCATCACAGAAGAACTTGGCTCCCGTATGGAGCTGTCCTGCTTTGCTTAGCAGGAATTTGGTTCTGTTGGGATGACGGTTCCGCAGGCCAGAAAAGTATACGGGAGAAGAAGAACGAGAGCCGTTCTTCCTCTCCCGTTTTTTCTAGCCCCAATGGGGACGTACAAGACAAAACAGAAGCAGGAACATTAGTATATGGAACTGCCCATGCACGGCGGTATCAACCGCTTCCTGACTTATTTTCCCATCGCTTGCCGAAGAAAACGATGGCAGAACAGGTACCATCCGTCGTTGTACCTGTTGATACGATGCAAGAGAAACAAGAAGAAAAAAAGAAAGAAAAACCGTTGCCTACTGCTTGCGGTATGGTTGAAAATGGCAGTCAGCGATTCGTCTTTTTGCAGTATCAAGAAGAAACAAAGGTATATGGTGTGGGAGACGCAGTAGGCGAATATCGCATTGTGTATATTAATCAAGCAGCCGTGGGGCTGCAGCAAGGAGATGCGATTATAGAAATTCCGTTGTCATAAGGAGATGACTATGAACTATCGAAACGTAATACTATGTATGGGATTCGCTGTAATAAGTTTTTATGGTTGTCAGGTAGAAGCGCTTTCTATTCATGTCCGGGATGCACCGATACGCTCGGTATTAGAAGGGCTGGCACGCAGTGAACATCTGAATTTGGTGTTGGATGATACGGTACAAGGAACGATGACGATGAACATTACGAATGTAACAGCCAGCGAAGCGATTGAAGCGATCGTTGCGAGTCAAAACTTATGGTATGAAAACCATGGGGCAGTCCAAACGATTACTGCCGGAAGAAAACGAGAAGGAGTCAAAACATTTCATACGTGGAAATTGCAGTATGCTTCTCCGAAGGAGGCGAAACAAGCTGTGCAGGCCGTTGTGCCGGAAGCGGATGTTCAATATCATGCCGATACAAACGCCTTGGTTGTCGGTGCGACTTGGCAGGAAGCAGCAGCGATACAAGCTCTGCTGTATCAGATTGATCAAATTCCGCAGCAAGTTGACGTAGAAGTAGAAATTGCGTCTATTGATAAAAACGCTTTGAAAAATATGGGTGTAGAATGGGGCTGGTCCAGTGTACAGGGCGGGCCGGGGCATGAACAGTTGTTTTCCTTTACGGCTCAAATTCAAGCACTGGAAGAGAAAGGAAAAGCACGGATTCTGGCTAAACCGCATATGGTAGCCAGTAATGGTCGGGAAGCTCATATTTTTATTGGCGATAGAATTCCTGTACAAACAGAATATATGTCTAACGGCGAAAAGGCGACAACGACAGAGTATAAAGATGCCGGCATCAAACTGACATACATGCCGCGTATTCATCCCGATGGCAGTGTGACCGCGTCTATTGAAGCAGAGGTTAGTACGCCTATTTTTGTAAATGAATTGAAGGCATACCGAATTTCTACTCGGCAGGCGCAAACGGTAGTACGGATGGAACCGGAAAAGACACTGGTTATTGGCGGCTTGATCAGCAAGGAAGAAGTGGAAAGTTTTCGTAAAGTGCCTGTATTAGGAGATATTCCGCTTCTCGGCAGGCTGTTTCGAAGCCACTATACGTCGGCTAAAGATACAGAAGTGGTCATCTTACTGCGAGCTAAGGTGTTAGAAGAGTAAAAAACAAAAGGTATTTTCTATTGACATTTACCTTAATTTTAGTATAATAAACACCAACAATACTATTATCCCACAGAAAAAAGTGTTGATGGAAAAAAGTAGGGCTGCAATATCTTCGCAGAGAGCTGGTGGTTGGTGTAAATCAGCAAGTGATGCAGTGTGAAGTTCTTTCCTGAACTGCAAGACTGAATCATACAGTAGGTCGAGCCGGAGTGGCAGCCGTTATGCATGCTATGAGTTGATCTGATTCGAGATTATTAGGGTGGTACCGCGGAGCTTTCCGTCCCTTAGGTACCACCTTTTTTTGTTTATGAATTGGATAAGCAGGGTGGTACCGCGAGTTCATCGTCCCTCTATGGAGGGGCGATTTTTTATGGGAGTAGGAGTATTTCTTTTAGTACGAAGAGGGAAAGGGGATTTTCTCATGGAGACAACATGGATTCAAGTTTTTATTATTCTTGTGTATATCGGCGTACTTTTTGGTATTAGTTGGTATGTAAAACGCCGGGCCGCCGGTTCATCAGAAAATTATGTATTGGCAGGCCGTAAATTGACAACGCCGCTTATCATGGTATCTATTGTTGGATTGGCTGTTGGCGGTGCATCGACAATCGGCGTAGCCGAACAAGCGTATAAAGTGGGCTTGTCTGCCGGATGGTATACCGCTGCCTGGGGCATTGGTGCTATCGTTATGGGCTTGACAGTAGCTAAAAAATATCGTCGTCTGAATATTACGACCATTCCGGAACTGTTGGAACGCTACTACGACAAGAAAGGTGCTGTAGCCGGTATTTTCTGTCAAGTTCTCGTGCAGCTTGTCGTTATGAGTTTGCAGTTTGTTGCTGGCGGTGCTATTTTATCGGCGTTGATGCCGACTATCTTTACCCCATTGACAGGTATGCTTGTCAGTGCGGTTGTTTTTATTGGTATTACTGTTATTGGCGGTATGTGGTCAGCCAGTCAGTCGAATGTATTAAATGTTACGCTGCAGTATATCGGCATTACTGTGGCAGCGTTCCTCATTTTGGCAGCAGCCGGCGGCATTGATGTCGTAGCCATTCAAGCACCGACGATTCATTCCTTGGATTTCGTTAGCGGCGTAGGCCCGATGACGATTGTTACATGGATTGTTGTTTTGATTACCGTCAATCTTTCATTACAAGCGATTATTCAAATTTCGTTGGGAGCAAAAGATGTACATACGGCACGAAAAGGCTTTATTGTCGGCGGCTTAGTTATGCTTCCTGTGGGATTTATCGCAGCATTTCTTGGGGTTATTGCGGCTGAAATGTATCCCGATATTTCGGCAACGACAGCCCTTCCTAAACTGATTATGTCACTAAATCCTTGGATTGCCGGTGTTACGCTAGCGTCGCTTTGGGCAGCAGATGTCAGTACGGCATGTAACTTGCTTTTGTCCGCGGCAACCTTATATTCGCATGATATTCATAAACGGTTTATTGAACCGGATATGTCTGATGCTAAGTATATGCGCGTTACACGAATTTCCGTCGTTTTACTGGGATTACTGACATTAGGTGGTGCCTTGACGATTAGCGGCATTATTGCTACGTTAATGGCGGGACTTTCGTTGATGGCAGCATTTGGTGTTATTGTATTAATGACGATGTATGCACCTAAATACTGTGCGAAAGAAGCGGCATTCTATACGATTATTGCGTCGATTGTCGTTTTGGTAGCTTGGATGTTTGTTCCAGCTGTTCGTATTCTTCCCCATGTCATTTATGCAGAATGGATTGTTTGCGGCGGCATGTTCTTGGGAATTAGCGCGTTGTCTCATCATTCAATTGCAGTGGAAGACTTGGAAGAAGAAAAGAAAAGGGTTACCGTTCCGGCACAACATTAAAAGAATGTAGTAGAGACAAAATACATATATTCAAAAAATAGGTATAACAAAAGACCAGTCTGTAAAAAAGGCTGGTCTTTCATATGCCTAAAAGCAATTATTCTTTTGTGTTTCGAATGGTTTGGGGCTGCGTTTTCTTTGTTGTATCCGTTGGTTTAGTTTTATCTTGAGCAGCCGCATTTTTTACGGGTGCTTTTGACTTAGATGAATCATCTTTTGGTGTCGATTTCTTTTCTTCCTTAGAGGGTTCAGCAGCAGCGCGTTCCATACCGGCAGGAGCAGAGAAGTCGGATGATTTGGAATCCTCTGTGGCAGACGACATGTAGTCGCGCCAAATTTCTGCCGGTATAGTACCACCATATACTTCACCTAGGCTGTGAGCTCCGGTGTCATCACCAATCCATACGGCTGTAACAATATCCGGTGTATATCCTACAAACCAAGCATCTACGTTGTTATCGGTTGTCCCTGTTTTGCCGGCAGCCGGACGGCTGATGGCAGCAGCCGAACCAGTACCGTGTGTGATAACGCCTTCTAGCATGTATGTCATTTCGTAGGCTTCTTTTTCAGTCATGACCTGCGTTTTGGTTTCATTATGGCTTCGTGATGTTTCGTCTTCAATGACATTGCCATTTCTGTCAAGAATCTTTATGATAGCTGTCGGTTTGACATGGACACCTTTGTTGGCAAATGTCCCGTAGGCACTGGCCATTTCAAGCGGTGTAACACCGCGAGTCAAGCCGCCTAAGGCCATGGCTAAGTTATCATCTTTTTTGTCTAGCGTCGTAATGCCCATTTTTTTCGCATTGGCAATGATGCGGCTGGTTCCGACCTTATCTGCCAGCTGAACGGCAACGGTATTGACCGAGTTGGCTAAGGCATCACTCAATGTCATGGTGCCACTAAAACTCTTGCCGGCATTTTGCGGGCTCCAGCCACCATAGGTGACAGGTTTATCTTCAATGGTCGTAGACGGTGTCATATCGTGCTGCAGCGCTGTCATGTAAACGAATGGCTTAAATGCAGAACCAGGCTGACGGACAGCCATGCTGGCCCGATTGAAACTGTCTTGACCGCGGCCGCCAACCATTGCCAAAATATGACCTGTTTTAGGATCAATAGAAACAATAGCAGCCTGTGGTTGTAACAGACCGTTTTTATCGCGGTAATTATCCGGTAAATGACGGAGAGCACGTACGGCGGCATGTTGTTTTTCTGCATCCATAGTGGTGTAAATTTTCAAGCCTTCTTTATACAGTGCGTCGTCGCCGTATTTAGCAGCAACTTGCTGAGAGACGTAATCGATAAACGATGCGGTTTCTGCATTTTCGGAGGTTTGTTTTTTCTTTGTTAATTCTAAATCAGCCGTTTTTGCCGATTCACCATCAGCTTGAGAAATATAACCGTATTTTACCATCTGATCGATAACCGTATTCGTACGTTTTTTGGCTTCATTTAAATTGTTGAATGGTGAGTAATAATTCGGACTTTTGGGCAGGCCGGCAAGCATGGCGCATTGTTTCAGTGTCAATTCACTGACATCCTTATTGAAGTATGTTTTGGCAGCTGTTTGAATGCCGTATGCGCCTTGACCAAAGTAAATCTGGTTCATATACATTTCCAGAATTTCTTTTTTACTGTATTTTCGTTCAATTTCCAAGGCCAGCATAGCTTCCTGAATCTTACGTTTTAATGTTTGTTCCTGTGAGAGAAACGCGTTCTTGGCAAGCTGTTGGGTAATGGTACTACCGCCCTGGGAAATGCCGCGATTGGTAAAGTTCGTGATAACGGCACGAATAATGCCGATAGGGTCAACGCCGATATGATCGTAAAACCGATTATCTTCGGCAGCGATAAATGCATTTTGTAAATTGGGCGGGACCTTGTTGATGTCAATAGGCAATCTGTTTTGATCAGAATGAAGGGTCGTAATTAGCCGTCCGTGAATATCAAATACTTGTGATGATACAGCTGGTCTCATGTTGTTATTGACAGCCGGCAAGCTCTGATAGGCAGCAAAAATATAGCCAAAGGCCAGTCCGGCAGCGATAACAAAACAGAATGCGATCAAGATACGGATGCGACGAAAATGCCCTGATTTTTTAGCATGTTTTGCTCTGCGTCTGGGTGTGTACATATATCCTCCTACTATACACGGGTGTGACAACGAGTGTTCAACAAATGAATACAGACGATGACAAACTCGTTTTAATGATGATTAGACAGAATAAATAAACTTTACTAATTTCTTATTATAACATATTCGTGTTTATACGCCTATATATGTACCGTTACTTTTACATTGTAAAATATAGTGTAATATATTATAAAAATAATATACCATAAAAATAGAAAAAAACTTGACAAGCATAACTTAATAGAGTACTATAATGATGAAAACACTTCAAGTAGTATACACGTTATCGTGGGAGGTAGAGTAAGATGGCAAAGAATAGAGATAAAGCATTTGTATTGTGGTTTGATGAACTACGTCGGGGAGATGTAGCACTAGTTGGTGGTAAATCGTCTTCGTTGGGAGAGTTAACATCGCAGACAAGCGTGCCTGTGCCGTATGGATTTGCGACAACTGCTGAAGGCTATCGCTATTTTATGCATGCTACCGGACTCGATAAGAAAATAAAAGAATTATTAAAAGATCTTACGGATGTAGAAGATCCTGTTCAGCTTCGCAGTGTAACGGCAGCGATTCGAGAAGCGATTTGCGCAGCAGATATGCCGGATGATTTAGCAGATGCGATTCGTAAGAGTTATGCAAAATTGGGGAAAAAAGTAGGAGAAAAACATCCCTTCGTGGCTGTTCGCTCTAGTGCAACAGCAGAAGATCTTCCGGATGCCAGCTTTGCCGGTCAGCAAGATACGTATTTAAATGTACAAGGTGCCGATATGGTCATTCAGAAAGTAAAGGAATGTTATGCTTCGACATTTACAGATCGCGCGACCTACTATCGTACGAAAAAAGGATTTGATCATTTATCGGTTGCATTGAGTGCGGCTGTGCAAATGATGGTATTTTCAAAAGCCGCAGGTGTTATGTTTACCGTAGATTTGGTAACCGGCGATGATTCGACCATTACTATTGAAGGTGCCTGGGGTCTTGGCGAATATGTCGTACAAGGTACGGTTACACCGGATAACTTCAAAGTCAAAAAAGATGATTTGACCATCCTTTCGAAAATGATTAATACGAAACCCATTAAGTTGGTACGTAAGCCGGGCGGTGACTGCGAAGAACAGCTCGTCGATGAAGCAGATCAGAAAAAACAGGTTATTTCTGATGAACAAGTGAAAGAACTGGCAACCTATGCTAAAGCGATTGAAGCTCATTACGGCTGCTATATGGATATGGAATGGGGCGTTGATGAACGGGATAATAAAATTTGGTTATTGCAGGCTCGCCCGGAAACAGTTTGGTCCAAGAAAAATAAAGAAAAGAAAGACAAAGTCAATGTCAATACTGAAGCTGTTACGACAGAACGTCAGGTTGTTGTCAAAGGATTGCCGGCAAGTCCGGGCAGTGCAGCTGGTAAAGCTCATGTTATTTTAGATCCGGCTCAGATTGCGGAATTTAAAGATGGAGAAATTTTGGTGACAACTATGACGGCACCGGATTGGGTACCGGCTATGAAGAAAGCCAAAGCGATTGTAACCGATGCAGGCGGTATGACATGTCATGCTTCTATTGTTAGCCGTGAATTGGGGATTCCGTGTATTGTTGGTACGAAGAGCCGCAGTGTAGAAGCAACGACGACGATTGAAGATGGCATGGAAATTACGGTAGATGCAACAAATGGTATTGTTTATGCCGGTGTCGTATCGGATATCGTTAAACCTAAAGAAGAAGCAGCTCCGACAGGCGCGGCAACAGTAGTGGCTGCAGAACCGGCACCGATTACGGGGACTAAAATTTACATGAATCTTGGCAATCCGGATTTGGCTGAAAAATATGGCAAACTGCCTTGCGATGGTATTGGATTGATGCGGGAAGAATTTATTTGGACGACCTTTATTCATGAACATCCATTGTATCTCATTGAAATGGGGCAATCCGATCGGGTAGTCAATCAGTTGGCTGACGGTATGCGCAAAGTTTGCCAGGCCTTGGCTCCGCGTCCGGTAACGCTTCGCCTGAGTGATTTCAAATCCAGCGAATATCGGAATTTAAAAGGCGGCGATGCTTATGAACCGCAAGAAAGCAGTGCGCTCTTAGGATGGCGCGGTGCATCGCGGTATTATGATCCCAAATACATCGAAGCCTTTAAATTAGAATTGCAGGCAGTTCGCAAAGTACGGGAAGAATATGGATTTAAAAATTTGAATATTATGGTTCCCTTCTGTCGCCGTGTTGATGAAATGGAACGTATTGTCCATATTATGGCCAGCGAAGGATTGCATCGCGGTCCGGATTTCAAAGTATGGCTCATGGCAGAAATTCCGTCCAATATCATTTTGGCCGATCAATTTAATCAATTTGTAGATGGGTACTCTATTGGTTCCAATGATTTGACTATGCTGATTATGGGATGTGATCGTGATAATGAAACGGTTGCGCCATTATTTGATGAACGAAACTTAGCCGTCAAGAGAGCGATTCGCCATTTGATTACTGTGGCGCATAAAGATGGCAAAACCGTCTCGATTTGCGGCCAAGCTCCGAGTGTATACCCGGATTTTGCCGAATTCTTGGTAAAGAGCGGTATTGATTCTATTTCTGTCAACCCAGATGCCGTCATTGCAACGCGGAAACATGTTGCACAAATCGAACAGCGTATATTAATGGATTCACTGACCGGAAAAGGACGGGCTGAAACCGAAGATTATACTTGGTAAATCGTGATATGTGATGTAATACGGACAGTCCAAAAGAAATTGTAATTTCTTTTGGACTGTTTTTTTTGTATGTTCATTAAATAGTATACATAAAATGATAAATGTGCTATGATAATAGTAAAAACAGTTATATAGTATTACCCCAGGAGGTGAAACCGCGATATGCTATCGGAACGACAAGAAACGATTTTGCGTATTGTAAAAGAAAACAGCCCGATTACGGGCCAAAAAATAGCCAATCAACTTCATGTCACACGGGCTGCACTGCGGTCTGACTTGGCGATTTTAACCATGTTAGGATTGATTGACGCCCGGCCTAAACTGGGATACTTTTTTGTAGGCGATCAAGAAAAAGACTTATTGTCTCAGGCCATTATGGACATTAATATTGAAACCTGTCTTTCCCAACCGGTTATTGTAGGAGAGCATACGAGTGCATATGATGCCATTATTGCGATGTTTACGGAAGATGTGGGTACCGTATTTGTTGGGACAGATAATATTTTGGCCGGCGTCGTATCGCGAAAAGATTTGCTGAAAACGGCTATGGGCAATAATGATTTACGGGCTTTACCGGTGCGTATGGTAATGACGCCGGTTAGTAAATTGATTTATGTGCAGCCCCATGAAAAAGCATTAGTGGCAGCCCAGCGAATGATTGAATATGAAGTGGATTGCCTTCCCGTCGTTCGCGTATTAGATACAGATGACGAGGAACGCAAGGAATTGCAGATTGTAGGAAGAATATCAAAAACAAACATTACGCGCTTATTTGTGGAATGTGGCTTAGGAAGGAGAACGTAACGTGAGCAAACCCATTATTTATGCCTGCTCTGATTCGTTGGGAGATACAGCTGAACGAGTAGCCAGAGCAGCAGCTAGTCAATATGATAAACAAGAATTTGATATTGTGCGCATGCCGTATATACGGACAGAGCAGCAACTTGAAGATTTGGTGCAAAAAGCGGTGGAAAATCAAGCTATGATTTGTTATACGATTATTTCGCCGGTGTTGCGCAATACCTTAAAGAATTTGACCAGTGCAGCGCGTATTACGGCAATTGATATTATTGGCCCGATGCTGGCCGGCGTAGGAACGCTTACGCAGACAGAACCGACAACAAAACCGGGAATGATTCATCAACTGGATGAAGAATATTTCAAACGGGTAGAGGCGATTGAATTTGCTGTTAAATTCGATGATGGTAAAAATCCGATGGGATTTTTAAAAGCGGATATTGTTATTGTCGGTGTATCTCGTACATCGAAAACGCCATTGTCTATGTATTTGGCACACAAGCGCGTGAAAGCGGCTAACTTACCGTTAGTTCCGGAAGTGGCACTGCCACCGGAATTGTTTGAAGTACCGGCACGAAAAATTGTCGGCTTGATTATCGATCCATTTAAATTGAATTTTATTCGTTCAGAACGGCTGCGCAGTATGGGCTTGGATTCCAATGCCAATTATGCCAATATTGAACGCATCAATGAGGAATTAACGTATGCACGAGGTGTTATGCGCCGACTGCATTGCCCCATTATTGATGTATCTTCGAAAGCTATTGAAGAAACGGCCAATCTTGTTATGGACATTGTTAAACGCAATAAAGAGCTGTATCACGAATAAATGGCATAGAAAAAGACGCCTTACGGCGTCTTTTTTGCTGCGTACGGATTTTTTTCTTGCAAAAAGAGCCGTTCAAATGGCTGAACGGCTCTAGGAATATAGATTGTACACGTAAAAGAAAATAAAAAAAGATGATTCTTTATCGAATCACCTTTTTTTATATAGGATTAAACATCACGCTGTACTTTGCCGGAACGAAGGCAGCGAGTGCATACGTTAACACGTTTAACTTCGCCGTCTACGATAGCGCGTACTCTCTGGATATTTGGTTTCCAGGTTTTTTTCGTTTTTAAATGGGAATGGCTGACATTCATGCCGCTCATTGTTCCCTTGCCACAAATTTCGCAAAAGTTTGCCATTGGTTACACCTCCCTGCACCATCACAGTACAACATACAAATCTTATCATAAAAGATAGGGTAAATCAAGTTATATTTATAAAAAAGTCTACAAAATATGATACAATAAAAAAGAGAAAAATACAAGGAGTTTTTTTTATGAATTGTTCCATTCGCCAACTTAAGGGCATTGGCCCGCGTAAAGAGGCGTTATTTGCTAAATTAGGTATATCTACGATTACCGATATATTACAATATTTTCCCAAGGAATATGAAGATCACAGCCATATGCAGCAAATTGCCGACGTTACATTGCCGACACCGATACCGGTTTTGATTTGCGGTACTGTGCGCAGCATACAAGAAATACGTCCGCGTCGCGGTATGACTTTGCTGAAAGTGACAGTTTCCGATGCCAGCGGTGCTGTAGAATTGGTCTGGTTTAATCAGCCTTTTAAGAAAAAATTATTTCATCAAGGCATGACAATTACGGCCTTTGGAAAAATGGAATGGGCTTATGGACGGCGACAAATGAATGGGCCGGAAACAGAAGAAGGCATTGCTAAATCGCAAGGATTGGTACCGGTATATGGCCTTACAGATGGATTGCGGCAGCAAGATGTACGTAGAGTCGTACGCACGGCATTAGAGGCAGCTGCAGAAAATCCCGCATTGTTTCCCGGATGGGATGGCGGGCAAACAGCGTGTCATTCGCAGATACCTGTGCAGCAAGCCTATACGTGGATACATTTTCCTCCTTCATGGGATATACAACGACGCACGAGAAAGCAACTGGCTTTTGAAGAATTATTTGACATGCAGTTGGGATTGCTGCTGCGTCGGCAAAAAGAAGGGAAACGGCAGGGAATAAAATGCGGCCCAAATGGCAATCTATTAAAACAACTTATTTCACACCTGCCATTTACGCTGACAAAAGGGCAAGTACAGGCTTTTTTGGACATACAAAATGATATGGAAAGCGAAGTACCTATGCAGCGTCTGATACAAGGTGATGTCGGTTCGGGAAAAACCGTCGTTGCAGCAATGGCGTTAGCTAAAATTGTTGAAAACGGCTATCAAGGCGCATTGATGGCACCAACGGAAATTTTGGCAGTTCAGCATTATGAAGAATTTGGCCGTTTATTTCAGGATATGCCCGTTCGCATTGCCTTATTGACAGGTCGTACGAGTGCCAAAGAACGAGCTGTCTTGTTGGAACAATTACAACATGGTACGATTCAAATTCTCATTGGGACACACGCCTTGATTCAGGAGAATGTCGTGTTTCAAGAATTGGGGCTGGTTATTACGGATGAACAGCATCGATTTGGTGTCAAACAACGTGCGGCTCTGCAGCATAAAGGCAAAGCACCGCATACGCTGTTCATGACGGCCACGCCAATTCCTCGCACATTGGCACTTTCTGTATATGGTGATTTAGACGTGTCATCTATACGAGAAATGCCACCAGGACGGAAAGAAGTAAAAACCTATGCCGTAGGAGAAGCAATGCGGCAGCGGATTTATGTATTTATGGAAAAATTGATGCAGGCCGGCCAGCAGTGTTATGTCGTCTGTCCCTTAGTAGAAGAATCGGAAACCATCGATTTGCAGGCGGCGACGGCATTATATGATAAATTGCGACAGACCGTGTTTAAAAAGTGGCATTGCGGACTTGTACACGGCAAAATGGCAGGCAAAGAGAAAGAAGCGGTAATGGAAGCCTTTCAGAATGGCGAGATACATCTTCTCGTAGCGACTAGTGTCATTGAAGTCGGCGTCAATGTTCCGAATGCGACGCTCATGTTGATTGACGGTGCAGAACGGTTTGGACTAGCGCAGCTTCATCAGCTGCGGGGACGGGTAGGCCGCGGCAGTCAGCAGGCGTATTGTATTTTGCTGGCCAAAGGCGGCAGCAAGGAAACGCAGCAGCGACTCAAATGGATGGAACAAATTCATGATGGATTTACCCTGTCAGAAAAGGATTTACTCCTTCGGGGGGCAGGCCGATTATTTGGCTATGCCCAGCATGGACTGCCTGATTTAAAAGCCGCTGATATTGTGCGGGATGTTGATTTACTCGTAGCGGCCAGAGACAGGGCGTCATTGTATTTAAAAGAACATGCTGATGAAACCCAAATTGTCCATGTATTGCAACAGCGATTTGGTAAACATTTTCAGGGCGTATGGAATAACTGAAAGAAAATATTAGAAAAGTGCGGATGAAAATATGTACAGATTGCAATATATCCGTTATAATAGTTGGTAAGCTATTTAGGGCTCTTTCCCTATTTCTTATATTTTATAAACAGAGGTGCAAATATGAGATCTGATAAATTTGGTATGAGAGGTTTAACATTTGATGACGTATTGCTGGTACCGGCAAAATCTGACGTTTTGCCTGTAGACGTAGATGTATCAACCAATCTGACGAAAGATATCAAACTGAATATTCCTATTATGAGCTCCGGCATGGATACTGTTACGGAAGCTCCGATGGCCATTGCGATTGCCCGGGAAGGCGGCATTGGTGTTATCCATAAGAATATGTCTATTGCGGCACAAGCTCGTGAAGTAGATAAGGTAAAGCGCTCTGAACATGGTATTATTATTGATCCGATTTTCTTGCATCCGGATAATTTGTTGGCTGATGCTAATGAATTAATGGGTAAATATCGTATTTCCGGTGTTCCCATTGTCGTAGATGGAAAACTCGTAGGCATTATTACCAATCGTGATATGCGTTTTGAAGAAGACATGAGCCGTCGTATTGGCGACATCATGACAAAAGAAAACTTGGTTACGGCGCCTGTAGGCACCTCATTAGCAGACGCAAAAGCCATTTTGCGCCAACATCGCATTGAAAAATTGCCGCTTGTCGATAATGAAGGCAATTTAAAAGGTCTTATTACGATTAAAGATATTGAAAAAGCGACGAAATACCCGAATTCTGCCAAAGATTCCAATGGCCGTCTTTTGGTAGCTGCTGCTGTTGGCGTAACGCACAACATGACCGATCGTTTAGATGCCTTAGTAGCAGCTAAAGTGGATGTCGTTGTTATTGATACGGCACATGGTCATTCACTGGGCGTATTGAATACGTTGAAAGAAATTAAAAAAGCCTATCCACATCTTCCGGTTATTGCCGGCAATGTTGCTACCGGTGAAGCTACGGAAGCGTTAATTGAATGCGGCGTCGATGCTGTTAAAGTTGGTATTGGGCCGGGTTCTATTTGCACGACACGTATTATTGCGGGCATTGGCGTACCGCAGATTACGGCCGTTTATGAATGCGCTAAAGTAGCACAACGGTATGGTATTCCTATTATTGCCGATGGCGGTATCAAATACTCCGGCGATATGGCAAAAGCTATTGCTGCCGGCGGCAATGTCGTCATGATGGGTAATCTCCTTGCTGGTACGGAAGAAAGTCCGGGACAGACTGTTATCTATCAAGGCAGAAGCTATAAAGAATATCGCGGCATGGGTTCATTGGCTGCGATGGAACAGGGCAGTAAAGACCGTTACTTCCAGGAAGATGCGAAGAAACTCGTTCCAGAAGGCATTGAAGGCCGTGTACCGTATAAAGGACCGGCTGCAGATACCATTTTCCAGATGGTTGGCGGACTGCGTGCATCCATGGGATATTGCGGCTGCCACAATATTAAAGAAATGATTGAAAATACGCGTTTTATTCAGATTACGGCAGCTGGCCTTCGTGAAAGTCATCCCCATGATATCAATATCACGAAAGAAGCTCCGAACTATAGCGTAAACTAATCATACGTGGAGGATAATGATGGCTAGTACCATAGATATCTTATCCATCCCGATTTGGAATGTCACAATGGAAGAAGCTGTGGAAACGGCATTTAAGTGTATTGATGAAGGCCGGGCAGCTTCTATTGCGACAGCCAATGCTGAAATGGTAATGCGTTCCCAATCAGATAGAGAGTTGGCAGGTATCTTGCAGCATGCCGATTTAGTAGTGCCTGATGGTGCCGGTGTGTTGTGGGCAGCTGAACAGCAGGGAAAACGATTTAAACAGCGTGTAACAGGTGTTGATTTGGCGTGCAGTCTGCTTCGTGAAGCGGCGGCACGCCAAACGGCTGTTTATTTCTTTGGCGGCGCTGAGGGCGTAGCAAAGCAGGCAGCGCAGAATATCCAGCAGCAAGTAGGAAAGCTGAATATGGTAGGTACGCATTCAGGCTTTTTTACACCCGAAGAGGAAGGTAAGATTATTGAAGAAATCCGCTCTGGCGGTACGCAGATTTTATTGGTAGCCTTAGGCGTGCCAAAACAAGAAAAATGGATACATGATCATTTATATGAATTAGGACCGTGTGTATGCATGGGTGTAGGCGGTACATTTGACGTGCTGTCAGGTAAGGCTTGCCGTGCGCCAAAATGGATGCAGGAACATCGGTTGGAATGGCTGTATCGATTGTTAAAAGAACCGACCCGCTTTAAACGGATGCTGGCTCTGCCTCGATTTGTCGCAGCCGTCAAATGGGGGAAAGGTGTCAAGTAGATTTGAGGTGAGGTCTTGAATAAACCTTTTATAATTGAAGATGGGTATATCTTTATTATCGTGCCTATATTGGTTGCCGTTGCGCTTGGGTATTTTGTCACGATTTATGCAGCAGTTCTTCCTGCCTTGTTGGCAATCTATTTTGCCTATTTCTTTAGAAATCCCCGCCGTACGATTCCCAAGGATGATACGGCATTGGTTTCTCCGGCAGACGGCAAGGTAATGGCGATTGAAGACGTAAACGAAGATACGTATATGGATGGCAAATGCCGAAAGATAGTTATCTTTTTATCTGTCTTTGACGTTCATGTCAATCGGGCACCGCTAGCGGGAACGATTAACTTTCAGCAATATACGTGCGGGCGGTTTCGGCCGGCCTATAAAGATGGCGTAGGGTATGAAAATGAACGATATTCCATCGGCATTGAAAATGATAAAACGCATATTTTGGTTACTGTCATCGCCGGTATTTTGGCACGGCGTATCGTATCATGGGTTACCTTGGGAGATACCCTTTCCCATGGACAGCTGTATGGCATGATTAAATTTGGCTCCTGTGCAGAAGTATATGTTCATGATGACGTGGAAATTACCGTAGAAAAAGGACAATATGTACGGGGCGGCGAAACGATCATTGGGAGGATTGTCAAATGAAAAATGTGATACCCTGCCTATTTACGGCAGGTAACTTGGGCTTTGGCGTATTGAGTATGATGATGACGCTTCATGGCATGTTTGGTTGGGCCGGCCTATGCATTTTGCTGGCCATGGCCTGTGACGCTTGCGATGGACGTGCAGCCCGTGCCCTTGGCGTAGCCGGCGAATTTGGGAAAGAATTGGATTCATTGTCAGATGTCGTATCTTTTGGCGCGGCTTCCGCTTTTTTGATTTATACGTATGCATTGCAGGAATTGGGCTGGATCGGTGCCGTTCCGGCCATTATTTATGCAGCTCTCGGCGGCGTTCGTCTGGCTCGATTTAATTTGAATACGACCGTTATTCACGGCTATTTTCAAGGCATGCCGATTCCGAATGGAGGCTGCTTGATTGCGACCTATGTCATTGCCTGTGAAATTGCCGGTGTGCATTCATTGCTTCCGGCTTGGCTTCTCGGCATTATCGTCATTGCCTTAGGCTATCATTTGGTCAGCAAAATTCATAACCCTGATTTTAAGGGAGCCAGCCCGGATGTACTTCATAAATCGGCATTGGCTATTGCCATTATCTTTGGACTGTTGGTACTGTATGTTGTTGATTGGCATTTGATTATTACGATGCCCTTTTTGCTGTATATCGTATTTGGCTTGGTCAATACGGCAATGAACGCTGCTCACTAGGCGTATAGGGAGATTCATGTATGGAACATGTATTGGATATCATCATGATACCCGTTCAAGTAATCATTGTTTTTTATACTTTGTATTACGTTATATTGGCTATATTTGGCCTTGTAAAACGAAGAGAAAAAATAACGGCAGCTCCTAAAAATACATTTGCCGCTGTTATTTGTGCGCATAATGAAGAGGCCGTAGTCGGTCAGCTGATTGATAATTTAAAAGGGCTGCATTATCCTAAAGAGATGTATGATGTGTATGTTGTGGCAGATAACTGTACAGATAATACGGCCGAAATATGCCGTCAACATGGTGCGATTGTAAAAGTGCGTACCAATACGGAACAGGTGGGGAAAGGCTATGCCTTGGACTGGATGTTTTCGCAGATGCTGGCGCAGGAAAAACAGTACGATGCCTTCGTTGTTTTTGATGCGGATAACTTAGTACATCCGGAATTTTTGCGTGAAATGAATAATCACCTCTGTAAAGGAGAACAAGTTATTCAAGGCTATATGGATGCAAAAAATCCGACAGATACGTGGATTGCCGGTACCTTTGCCATTGCCTTTTGGCTGATTAACCATATGTGGCACTTAGCCAAATATAATATTGGCTTATCCACAGCGTTAGGTGGTACGGGCATGTGTATTGCTACCGATATTGTTCGTAAATATGGTTGGGGCTGCGATTGCCTGACAGAAGACATGGAATTTTCCATGAAAGTGCTGTTGGAAGGCGTACGGACTTGCTGGGCTCATGATGCCATTATTTATGATGAAAAAGCCCTGGGATTTATGCAGTCGTGCCGGCAGCGTAAGCGGTGGGCCCAAGGTCAATGTGATTGTGGTGAACGATTTATTCCCAAATTATTTGCCCGCGGCATTAAGACCGGAAATATTCGGATGCTCGATGGCATTATTACACTGTCACAACCGTTTTTTATGATGATGTCTACGGTATATGCTGCCCTGTCGTGCATTAACTCTTATGTTCCGTTTTATACGAATATTTTAAATCAAATTGTACCAGTACAATTATGGACTGTCATCGGTGTCATACAATATTTGATTCCTGTTATTGTATTGCTGCAAATCAAAGTTCCTTTAAAATCATGGGCATATTTGATTGTGTATCCGCTGTTTATGTATAGCTGGATTCCCGTTAACTTTTTGGGATTTAAAGACCGGCATAAAATGAAATGGAGTCATACTATTCATACGCGGGCTGTTTCCTATGACAGTGCGGCACTGCTTCGTAAGGAGAATAAAAAATAGATGCATATTTTACTAACCAATGATGATGGTGTGCGGGCTCAGGGCCTGCAGACATTAAAGCGCGAATTAGCTGCATACGGCCATCGATTGACTATTGCAGCACCGAATGGACAGCGCAGTGCGGCGTCTCATTCCATGTCGATTAACAAGCCATTATATTGTCGGGAATTCACACAAGAAAATGCGCAGATTCGTGAAATTGCTATATCAGGTACGCCTGTGGATTGCGTAAAAATGGCCATGGAATATTTTTTAGTAGATGACAGACCGCAGCTGCTTATTTCCGGTATTAACAATGGCTATAATTTAGGCAGTGACGTCTTATATTCCGGAACCGTTTCTGCTGCGATGGAAGGCCCGTATTATCAGGTACCGGCCATTGCCGTTTCGATGTATCCCATGGAAACGGAACGATGTGTGCAGACAGCCCGCCTTGTACAGCAATTAATAGAAAAGGTTATTGTCAAAGGCAAGTTTCCCGGTATTCTAAATGTTAATGTACCGCCCCAAGGAGAGATTTCGGTAGATACTATTCGTGTTGTTCCCCAGACGATTCAGGTCTATCATAATGTCATTGAACCACGAAAAGATAAAGATGGCAGTATCTGCTATCATATTGTAGGCGATATTGACATGGACGGGGCACCGGCTCAGAGTGATGTGGCCGTTGTTCGGCAAGGTTATATCGCCGTTACGCCGCTGAAATGGCAGCAGACAGCTGTAGCAGCAATTGATATTGTAAAAAACTGTTTATAAGAAAGTGAAAGTGATTGATGATGCAGTTAAGCTGCACATGAATCACTTTTTTTATACATATTCATCGGATTTATGCAACACAAATGAATCTTTTATATTTTTGAATTGGTTCTGTATTTCAAAATACTTTTTTGAAAATATAAAAATTCTTACAATTATTTTACATATGAATAGATAACAACTTTATAAAATTTTTCGTTACACTTACAAAAATGTCCACTCGTGATACATTTTTGTAAGAATAGGGGTTGCAAAATGGAAAAATATAGCGTATAATCTCAATCAATCACATATGAAGTGGATGAAGTACATGGGAGAAGGTTAGGAGCCTACCGAAGGAGTTAAACTCTCAGGTGTCCATTGGGCAGGACCGTGTACAGACACAACTCTGGAGAGTCCCTAATCGGGCGCCGAAGGTGCAAGGATGAGAAGTTTTTTCCCAATCTCTCAGGCAAAAGGACAGAGGATAGCGTAGATATTATTTTTTATTCCCTATGCTGTTTTTCATGACCTATCTTCAGAGGATATGCTGAGGATAGGTTTTTTGTTTTTATTATTACAGTATAAAGGGGTAGGGAGTTATGTTAGAAACGTTAAATGCGATTGACAGTTTTGTATGGGGACCGCCGCTGTTAGTACTGCTGATTGGAACCGGTTTGATGCTGACAGTTCGTCTGCATTTGTTGCAGATATTTAGATTGCCACGAGCATTGAAGTTAATTTTTACGGCAAAAAATCAGGGCGACGGCGATGTAGATAGTTTTAAAGCACTTTGCACGGCCTTAGCAGCAACCGTAGGGACAGGGAATATCGTTGGCGTTGCAACAGCGATTCATGCAGGCGGCCCGGGGGCTATTTTCTGGATGTGGATGGCGGCGTTCGTCGGGATGGCCACCAAATATGCCGAAGGATGCTTGGCTGTTAAATATCGTACAGTTGATAAAAACGGCGATATTTCCGGCGGTCCAATGTATTATATTGAAAATGGTCTTGGCAAGAAATTTAAACCGTTGGCATTCTTGTTTGCCTTCTTTGGTGTTCTCGTTGCCTTCTTTGGTATTGGTACATTTGCGCAGGTAAATTCCATTGTAGAAATTATGAAATTGGCTACGGATGTGCCTGTTGAATATACGGCTGTTATTTTGACTATCGTCGTAGCTGCCGTTACGATCGGCGGACTGCAGTCTATTTCCAAAGTTGCCGCCAAAATCGTTCCGGCCATGGCTATTATTTATGTTATTTCTACGGTTGGTTTTTTGATTGCTTTTTATGATAAAGTTCCGGCAGCGATTGAACAGATTATTGTTTGTGCCTTTACACCGACGGCAGCAGCTGGCGGTTTCTTAGGAGCTACCGTTCTTATGGCCATGCGAAATGGTGTAGCTCGCGGCGTATTCTCCAATGAATCCGGTTTGGGTAGCGCGCCGATTGTTGCAGCTGCGGCTAAGACAAAATGGCCAGCTGAACAAGGGCTTATTTCAATGACCGGTACCTTTATTGATACGATTGTTATTTGTACATTAACAGGTCTTGTCATTGTTGTCAGCGGTGCTTGGACTGGGGATTTAAACGGCGCAGCGCTGACAAATTCCGCATTCCTACAGGCGTATCCGGCTTGGGGAAGCATGGTTCTTTGCATTGGTTTGACCTTATTCGCGTTTACGACAATTCTCGGTTGGAACTATTATGGCGAACGCTGCATTGAATATTTAATTGGTGTTAAAGGCATTCTGCCATATCGTGTTATTTTTATCGTTCTCGTTGCTTGCGGTGCTTTTATTAAATTGGATGTCATTTGGGTCTTGGCTGATATTGTAAATGGTCTGATGGCAATTCCAAACTTGATAGCCTTGATTGGCTTGAGCGGCGTCGTCGTAGCAGAAACGAAAAAATATCATGCCCATATAAAAGAAAAAGAAGCAGCTGTTGAAATGGAAGAAAAAGTAACCGCAGGGCATTAAGATACGAAATATATAGATAGGGGTATTGGGGGATTCGATACGAAAAAAGGGGCTGTGAAAAATAAGCTCCTCAAAAATACGAAAAAGGACTTGCGATTTTGTGAACCGAAAGTCCTTTTTTCGTATTAGAATTTAACTGTGATAAAAAAACTAACTGTGTACTATACTACTCCCAAACAGGGAATTTTACCAGCATTTTTTTCTGAATGCCTGGATATCACGGATCCGGTTTTCACGTTTGACAGATTCATGGAGGGAATCGATTTACACAAATATCTGAGCAAACTCCCTGCTCACAAGCTTGGAAGGATCAGATATAATCCCGTCAATATGCTGAAAACGATTCTATTCGGGTTTATGGATGAAGGATGCATCTCTCTCAGAAAGCTGGAAGACAATTGCA
>CALBLM010000193.1 GCA_937895695.1 uncultured Megasphaera sp. | reverse complement strand
CGTCCATCAGTAGTGGATGATTTGAAAGGCACCCCAACATTTGACAAAGAGCCTTATTTCATTTCCATTAAATGTGCCAAGCAAGGTTCAACTTGGACACCTTCGCGGTAATCGGAACCAGATTCATAGGTATAATTAATTGCATAGGCCAGAAAATCAGCAGCTTTCTGTACGGCATGATGCAACGTTATGCCGTTTAAGAGAGAACCTGTAAGTACACTGGTAAATAAGTCACCTGTACCACAAGTGCTAAAGGGAACACGGGAAACGATACATTCATCGTACGAAGCCGTGTTGGCGTCATAGCTTACAATTTTGATGGTATCATCCATAGAAGGTACACTGGTAATAACGATGTTCTTCGGACCTTTATCACTTAACTGTTGACAAAGCTGCAGCGTCGTCTTGTTAGAAGGGGCTTCTTTAGGATAGGGTATATCCAAAAGCAAGCAAGCTTCTGTAAAGTTAGGAGTAATTACAGTCGCATGGCTAATGAGATGTTTCATTTCAGTTACGATATCTGGTTTAAAAACAGGATATAATTTACCGTCATCTGCCATGGCCGGATCAACAACGACTAATCCGTCTTCTTTGCTGAAGCGTTGAATGGCTTCTTCAACGATGGCAATTTGGCTGGCATCCGCTAAAAAACCACTATAAATGGCATCATACGTGAATCCCAGCTGAGTCCATTTATTCATAAACTCTTTCATATGCGGCGTAAAATCAGAAAATGTAAAATCTCCATATGTCAAATTATTACTGAACAATGCTGTGGGGAATGGGCAGACTTGAAATCCCATCGCAGAAATAACCGGAATGGCGGCAGTTAATGAACAACGGCCAAAAGAACACATATCATGTATGGCAAGTACTCGTTTTGTAGACATTATAAAACCTCCTCAAATACATCTGTACTTCCATTTTACAAGATATATGTACAAACGTAAATAGGACAGATGCAAGATATTCTGTATTGCTGCTAGATAGACTGCTATCGTATATATTCGTCTGTCTATAGAATATGGTATAATAACACTAAACTTTTTACATATATTGGATGGGGGATATGGTTATGGCGCAGGAAGCGAATATATTGATGGGATTGAGTGTAAAGGCAATGATTTTTTTTGAAGGAAAATTGTTACTGCTGCAAAAAAATGATGCTGAAGGACTGCATCATTGGGAATTTCCAGGAGGAGGTCTGCGGTTTACAGAAAATTTTGAAACAGGACTGCGTCGTGAAGTCTTTGAAGAAACTGGATTAGATATTGAAATAGAAGCACCTGCCGGAATATGGAGTTATCAAAAAAGAGATGGCCAATTTTTAAATGGCGTTATCTTTACAGCTCAAGCAAAGACTGCACAGGTTGTCATTTCTGATGAGCATATTGCCTATCAATGGGTAACGCCAGTCGAATTTGCATCATGCCGTATCCATGGGTCATTACAACGGTCTTTGCAGCGTATGAAGCAGTTTGCCTATGGAAAAAGTTACGCTTTATTGGAAGGTTTTTTAGCAAAACGGTGAGAGACGAGAATGAATATAGAAAAACAAAAACAAACGCCCTTTGTGGAAGCATTGGAGTCGTATTGTCAAAAGGGTATGATACCTTTTCATACGCCGGGGCATAAGATTGGCAAGGGGATTTCAATATATCAGAAAGAACTGTTTGGTAATGCCTTGCGTCGTGATTTAGGTGTCATGTATGCGTTAGACGATTTATTTCAGCCAGAGGACTCGCTGAAAGAAGCTATGGAGCTGGCAGCGGATTTATATGGTGCAGGTAAAACATTTTTTTCTATTAATGGAACGACAGCGTGTGTTGAAGCGATGATATTGGCTATTTGTCACGATGGTGATGAAATTATTATCCCAAGAGAAGCACATCGCAGCGTGATAGGTGGTCTTATTTTAAGCGGAGCCATGCCGGTATATATGGAAAGTCGTTTTGCAGAAAAAGAACAGGTATCATTAGGGCCGGATATGCAATCGTTAAAACAGGCAATCGCCATGCATCCGAAGGCCAAAGCCGTTGTATTTACGTATCCAACGTATGATGGTATTGCCGGAAAATTGACAGAATTGGCTGCATATGCCCATGCCCATGGCCTATGGGTTCTTGTTGATGAAGCGCATGGGGCTCATTTGCCGTTTTATTCTGATTTGCCCTTAGAAGCGTTGCGCTGTGGAGCTGATTGTGTGGCGCAAAGCACGCACAAATTGATGGGTTCATTGACGCAGACTTCCATGCTTCATTGCCGACGGGGATTTCCGCTGACAGATCGTGTTAGTGCAGCAATGGCAGTGGTACAGTCAACGAGTCCGCATTATTGGTTTTTAGCATCGTTGGATAGTGCGCGTCAACAGGCAGCACTGCATGGTAATGAATTAGTTGCTAAAGCTGTTATGCTGGCGCGGATATTGCGTCATGAGTTGAATGAGATTCCCGGCATTGTTTCATTTGGTCGGGAAATAATGCAATATGATGCAGTTGGCGGTTTTGATGAAACGAAGGTAACTATTGATTTTTCCGGGTTGGGATTAGATGGCAGAACGGCGGAAGCTGAATTACGAGCACAAGGAGTAGAAGTAGAGCTTATAGCAGGAAATCATGTCTTGGCATTACTCACGCTAGGAGATGATGAAGCATCGAGTGCGGCTTTGTTGCAGGCTTGCCGCCGAATTGCAGACAATCATGCTGTTTGTATGACTGTACCGATTAGAGAACAGCCTCTGCCGACACCACGGGTTGCCATTGCTCCGCGAATTGCATGGACTGCAGCTCGCGAACGAATTCCCTTTCGTCAAGCTGAGGGTCGTGTTGCAGCAGAAACGGTTACATTTTATCCGCCAGGCATCCCAGTTATTAGTGTCGGTGAAGTCATTATGAAAGAATGCATGATGTATATTCAAAAAAAATTGGCAGAAGGGTATAGCCCCAATGGGCCGAAAGATAATACATTGCAGACAATTTGTGTATTAAAAGGGTGATATGATGAAGGGAAAACTGATTATTATAGAAGGCGGCGATGGCAGCGGTAAAGCAACGCAGACTCGATTACTTGTCGAAGGGCTGCGAAAAAATGGTAAATCCGTAAAAGCTGTTAGTTTTCCGGATTACGATAGTGAATCCAGTGCATTAGTTAAAATGTATTTGCGCGGTGATTTCGGCAAAGACGCAGATGCTGTAAATCCCTATGCAGCTTCGGCATTTTATGCTGTAGACAGATTTGCGTCGTATCAAATGCACTGGAAACAGTTTTTACAAGAAGGCCGTATTGTCATAGCGGACCGATACACGACAAGTAATATGTTGTATCAAATGATAAAGATAGAGACACAGATGGAAAAAGAAACGTATTTGAATTGGCTAGAAGATTTTGAATTCAATAAAATGGGACTGCCCAGACCGGACTGTGTGATTTTATTGGATGTGCCGTTGGAAGTAACAGAACAGCTCATGGCACAGCGCGTCGGTAAAACGGGAGGACAGACTGGTGATATTCATGAAAGGGATGAGTCCTTCTTGCGGCGGTGCCATGAAGCCTACGATATGTTGGCTAACAAATATAATTGGTATCGAATCGATTGCACGTTACAGCAAAAGATGCGTTCTGCAGAGGATATTCATAAAGACGTGTATCAGCAGGTGATGCGTATTCTATAAAAACATACGTAATGAACGAAAAGAAGTTATCAAATCGACAGTAAAACTAGACTTTACTGCCGATTTTTTTTATAATAAATTAGTTAGAATGTTTTTTTTCTGCAAAGGAGGCTGCCCATGTATTCTCAGTATTTTCATGCGATTATTGGGCATCAGGAAATAAAAAAACGCTTGATGCGGTTATTAGAGAAAGACCGCATGCCTCATGCGATGATTTTTGCCGGGCCGGCTGGTATTGGTAAGACCATGATGGCTTGTGCTGTTGCATCGGCAATGGCTGGCCGATTGCTGTTTAGCAACATACATATAGATGAAAAAACGGATATTCCTGTGATTTCTGATAAAGATGATGCCTATTATTTGGCCCCTAACGGTAGTATGCTCAAGGTGGATCAATTTAGGCAGCTGCAGAGTCAATTAATTTTGCAGGGAAAAGCAGGATGCAAACGAATCTGTATTATAGACCATGTAGAAACGATGAATGCAGAATTTGCGAACCGGATGCTGAAAATTCTGGAAGAGCCGCCAGCAGGAGTTTATTTTATACTCATTACAGATCAAGCATCGTTATTGCTGCCGACGATTATTTCCCGCTGTGCTGAAGTTCTGTTTGAACCTGTATGCGATGAGGAAATGATGCAAGGGTTGATACAGATGCGAGGCGGCACGCCAGATATGTATGCCAATGCAGTTGCCTGGGGAAATGGCATCGTTAAAACCGTGTTGGCATATTTACAAGGGCATGGTGCACAAGGATTTCAACGGGCATTGGAGTTTTTGTATATTATGACAACGCATACGTGTCCGTATGCGAAATGGCTGTCCCTGTCTATGGGTTATACTGACGAAGAAAGTAAAGACATATTGCATTCGTTGGAATTGTTTTTTCGAGATATGGCAGTACTGCGCAGTGATGTGGAGCCGGCATTATTGCGGCTGGCACCATATACACAAGATATGATGAAAATATTGCCATACTGGACGGATGACCGTATTTTTGCCATGATGAAAATTTTAGAAGAAGGCATAGAAGCTATTACGCGGCATGTCAACACACGTCTAGTATGGGATTATGTGTGCATACAATGTATAAACCAAAAAGGAGGTATTTAGTTGATAGTTGTAGGTGTACGATTTAAACCTGCTGGTAAAATATATTACTTTGATCCTGCGGAAATACCGTTGCAGCTGAACGATGGAGTTATCGTAGAAACTGCTCGAGGAATGGAATATGGTTCTGTTGTTATTGCGCCGCGCAGCGTAGATTCTGCTGATGTGGTACAGCCATTAAAACCCATTATTCGCAAGGCAACAACAAAAGATTTACGGCAAGTAGAAAAAAATAAAGAACGAGAAAAGAAAGCATTTGACATATGTTTGGAAAAAATTGCGAAACATAAACTGCCGATGAAGCTGATTGACGTTGATTATACGTTCGATATGGGCAAAATCATTTTCTTCTTTACAGCAGATGGCAGAATTGATTTTCGGGAATTAGTTCGTGATTTAGCGGCTGTATTTCGGACGCGTATCGAATTGCGGCAAATCGGGCTTCGTGATGAAGCAAAAATGGTTGGCGGCATTGGCTGCTGCGGACGTCCATTATGCTGTGCCACTTTTTTAGGGGATTTTAAGCCCGTATCTATTCGCATGGCTAAGGGACAAGGCATGTCTCTCAATCCAACGAAGATTTCCGGTATTTGTGGCCGTCTCATGTGTTGTTTGCGGTATGAAAACTCGTTGTATACATCAGGAGAATTGAAGTGCCAAAATTGTCAACAAAAATGCGAACAGCAAAAACCGCCGGTAGTTGGCAAACGGGTTATTACTGATGAAGGCGTTGGTACGGTACTTCGCGTGCATATGAAAGATCATACGGTAAAAGTACAATTAGAATCAGGCCATAATGTGAATGTACCATGGTCGGATGTGGCTGAAACAGAACATGAAGGATAAATTGCGCGAGCATGAACGGCTCGATGATTTAATTTTAGATGGCATGAAGATCATTCAGCGCGATGACCAATTCTGTTTTTCCTTGGACACGATATTGTTGGCGCATTTTGGCAGTGTACCTCATGGGCCGGCATTGGATTTAGGAACAGGAACAGCTGCAATTCCTTTGATTTTAACGGCGCGCGGTGCCAGACAAATTACAGGCGTTGAGCTCAATTCTGTTATGGCAGATATTGCACGGCGGAATGTCGTACTGAATCGTAAAGAAGATCATATTACTATTTTGGAAGAAGATTATTGTCATATCAAAACGTGGGCGGCCAGCGGTGCGTATGATGCTGTCTATGTCAATCCTCCGTATCGGGAAAAAAGTCGTGGTGCATATAGCCATGTCGATGGTATCCGACGTGCTAGGCATGAAGAAACGGCTACACTTGATGAGGTTTTGAAAGCAGCAGCCTATGCACTGAAGTTTCATGGCCGCTTCCGCATGGTCCATATTACAGAACGGTTGACCGATATATTGGAAGCCATGCGGATGCATGGGATTGAACCGAAATGTATACAAATGATTCATGGCCGTCCGGATAAAAAAGCCAAATTATTTTTAGTCGAAGGAATTCGCGGCGGCAATACGGGTATGGAAATTCTTCCACCGTGTATTGTTCACAATGAAGATGGCTCATATAGCCAAACTGTGCTGCAGTTGTATGGAAAAATATAAAATATAGATTTTTATAGAAAAACTTGTAAGGAGTACATCATGGCAGAAGTATTTCAAAAAGGAACCTTATACTTATGTGCAACACCGATTGGAAATTTAGAAGATATTACGTATCGAACTGTACGGTGTCTGCGGGAAGCAGATATGATTGCGGCAGAAGATACACGTCATACCAAACAGTTGTTGTCAGCATATGATATTGATACGCCCCTTACGAGCTATCATGAACATAATAAGCAGGAAAAAGGCTCATTGTTGATTCGAAAATTACAGGAAGGCATGATGCTGGCTCTGGTCAGTGATGCTGGCATGCCGGCGATTTGCGATCCTGGTAGTGATTTAGTTCGGCTGGCGATTGAAGCAGGGGTTCCCGTTGTACCTTTACCGGGCCCTAATGCAGGCCTTACGGGACTCATTGCTTCGGGGATGGATACCACTCGGTTTACTTTTATTGGGTTTTTACCTAAAACGCAGAAACACCGGCTTCCTGTATTAGAAAGCATTAAGCAATATGAAGGAACGCTTATTTTTTATGAAGCCCCTCATCGTATTCGCAGTGTGCTGACCGAAATTGCGACAGTTCTTGGTAATAGACAAGCTGTCCTTTGCCGAGAATTGACGAAAAAATATGAACAATATATGCGCGGTACGCTGAGTCAGCTGCAAGATGAATTGGCGGCTCAAGGTACGCGCGGCGAATTTGTTATTCTTGTTGCAGGAGCAGCACCGGAAGAACCAGTTGCTGCCGACAGCAATGTGGATTATGCGTCCCTGGTGCAGGAACTGATGGCTCAGGGCGTAGATAAAAAAGAGGCAATACGCATGGTCGCTAGACGATGCGGTGTGTCCAAACGCAGTGTGTATCAGGCTGCGCTCACGTTATCATAAACCGGCTCATTTGCCGGTATAGGAGGAAATCACATGTCTGAAAAGAAAAAGTATTACATTACGACCCCAATTTATTATCCAAGTGCCAAACTTCACATCGGGCACACATATTGCACTACCATAGCCGATTCATTGGCTCGTTTTCATCGTCTGCGCGGTGATGATGTATTTTTCTTGACCGGCTCTGATGAACACGGACAGAAAATTCAGCGTGCTGCTGAAGCAAAAGGTGTAACACCGATTGAATATGTTGATGAAATTGTAGCTCTTTTCCAGCAGCTTTGGAAAAAATTGAATATTTCCAACGATGATTTTATTCGTACAACCCAGCCGCGGCACGAAAAAGTAGTACAGAAATTGATGCAGATTTCCTATGATAACGGCGATATTTATAAGGGCGAATATAAAGGCTGGTATTGTACGCCTTGTGAATCGTTCTGGCCGGAAAATAAACTGCCTGAAGGTAAGCATATTTGCCCAGACTGCGGTCGTCCGTTGGAACTGGTCAAAGAAGAAGCATATTTCTTAAAAATGAATAAATACGCTGATCGCTGGCTCAAATTTATTGAAGAAAATCCTGATTTCATTCAACCAGAATCACGGCGTAATGAAATGATTTCGTTTGTTAAAAGCGGTTTGGAAGATTTGTGCGTTTCTCGTACATCTTTTGATTGGGGCATTAAAGTGCCTTGGGATCCCAAACATGTTGTTTATGTATGGTTCGACGCATTAGCAAACTATTTGACGGCAGCCGGTTATGTTGATGATCCGGAAAAATTCAAAAAATTCTGGCCTGCAGATTTGCATCTAGTGGGTAAGGAAATTGTTCGTTTTCATACGATTATTTGGCCGATTATGCTGATGAGCTGCGGTCTTCCGTTACCAAAAAAAGTTTTTGGACACGGTTGGTTGATTGTAGATGGCACAAAAATGAGTAAATCCCTTGGCAACGTAGTAGATCCGATTCCTTTGATTGATCGATATGGTGCTGATGCGCTCCGGTATTATCTTTTAAAAGAAGTACGATTGGGTCAAGATGGTAATTTCTCCTTGCCTTCATTTATTAAACGCATTAACTCTGATTTAGCCAATGACTTGGGAAATCTACTGCAGCGTACGTTAGCCATGGTAGAAAAATATGAAGGCGGCATAGCAGCTGGTCCGACCGTAAAAGAAGCCGTTGATGATGATTTGGCTGACTGTGCAGTAAAAACAGCAAAAGATTTTGAAGCCTACATGGATACTATGAAGATTAATGATGCTATCAATGACGTTTGGGCTCTGATTCGCCGCAGCAATAAATATATTGATGAAACAACGCCTTGGGTATTAGCCAAAGACGATGCACAGAAAGAACGGCTGCAGACTGTATTGTACAATTTGCTCGAATCTATGCGTATTATCGCAACCTTGGTTAGTCCATTTATCCCTGTCAGTGCCGCAGAAATGTGGAAACAGCTCGGACTGGGTGACTTTGCAGGAGCAAATCTGGCAGATGCACAAGTATGGGGCAAGTATCCGGCAGCTACAAAAGTATGCAAAGGAAATGCCCTTTTCCCACGGTATGATTTGGAAGAAGAAATTGCTGATAGTGAAGAAGAAAAGAAAGAAGCCTCAGCTTGCCCAGCAGCAAAGGAACCGACAAAACCGGAAATCACGATTGATGATTTCGCGAAATGCGATTTGCGTGTAGGAAAAGTTATTTCTTGTGAAAAAATTCCAAAAGCCAAGAAATTATTAAAATTCCAGATTGATTTGGGGACAGAAACGCGCCAAATTGTTAGCGGTATATCACAACATTATGCGCCTGATGAATTAATTGGCCATTGTGTGGTTGTCGTTACGAATCTCAAACCGGTTAAACTCTGTGGTGTAGAATCAAACGGCATGATTTTGGCCGCTTTGGATGGCGCAGACACGTTGAAAGTTGTTAGTGCAGATGGTATGCCTGCAGGAAGCCGGGTACGATAATGTTATTTGATACGCATTGCCATGTTAACGATGAAGCCTATGCAGAAGATAGACAAGACATGCTGCAGCGGGCGTTTGAAACAGGTCTAACGTATATGATGTGTCCCGGTACGGACATCAAAACGTCGGCAGAATCTGTTGCCATGACCCATCAATACAAACAGATTTATGCGGCTGTCGGCATTCATCCGGAAGAAGCCGCTTCGGCAACGCCGGAAGGATTTGAACAGATTCGGCAGTGGGTTTTACATGAACCCAAAGTCGTAGCTATTGGTGAAGTCGGATTAGACTATCACTGGCCTGAACCGTCGCATGAAATTCAGCAAGACGTATTTATCAAACAAGTACAGATGGCTGTTGAATTAGATGTGCCAATTGATATTCATGATAGAGAAGCCCACGGTGACACGCTGGATATTCTGCGGCAATACGGCAAGGGAATCCGCGGTGTATTTCATTGTTATTCCGGCAGCTTGGAAATGGCAGAAGAGCTTATAAAAATGGGTTTTTATATTGGCTTTACGGGAACGATGGTATTTCCTAAATCTAAAAAACTCAAACGAATTGTCAGTGAGCTTCCGATGGATAGAATACTGATCGAAACAGACTGTCCTTATTTGACACCACCGCCGTATCGAGGTAAACGTAACGAACCAGCATATGTACAGTACGTAGCAGCAGAAATTGCTCGCCTTCGCAACATGGAGGTAGCCGATGTACAGCGGATTACGATGGAAAATGGCAAGCGAATTTTTGGTATCACAGGAGAATAAGTATGGCAAGACCGAAGATTACGTTGACATTAATCAAAAAAATAGGATCATGTAATTGCCATCATGGTCATCAGGTGGGAGATACATTTGATTTTGACACGGATAGAGGTAAACTATGTCCGATGGCAATGCATGTCGCTTTTCCGTATGTTGATATTTTGCGGTACGGCGGCAACATACCGGGACAGCCAGAAGGTGTTGCAACCTTTTGTTGTCCTGATGCAGATGTTATTAACGTCTTTAAAGCAGAAATCGTTGAAAAAAATAATATGTAATATACAAATGGAGCATCTTGATATAGACCATAGATGCTCCATTTTTTATGTGTATCGTATTATAACATACCCAATCCTTCTAAGAGAATTTTAAGACCTAATAAAATTAAAACAAAACCGCCAATACATTCGGCTTTTGCTTTATATTTTAATCCAAATAAACTACCCGTTTTAATACCGAGGGCCGACCATAAAAATGTGACACAACCAATGAAAATGGCAGCAGGAATAATAGAGACATCCATGAATGCAAAGGTAACACCAACAGCTAGGGAATCAATACTAGTTGCAATTGCCAAAGCGAACATTGCCGAAATTGTCATATTGGCGTCGGGACAGTCGTCTGTTTCTCTAGATTCTTTTATCATATTACCACCAATGAGTGATAATAGTATAAAAGCAATCCAATAGTTATACGACAAAATCATGTCTGTAAAAATATTTCCCAAATAATATCCAATTGTAGGCATAAGAAACTGAAAACCGCCAAACCAAATACCGGCAATGCACATGTGTTTCCAGCTAATACGTCCTAATGAAAGCCCCTTACAGACAGAAACAGCAAAGGCATCCATAGATAATCCTATGGCTAATAGTAACAATTCTACCGCATTCATCAGAGCAGCTCCTTTTCAACATAAAAATAAGATAGAGAAATTTACAATAAAAAAGAGACCGATGAACAGCCAATAGACTGCCCATAAGTCTCATCATTTCAAATAGCACCGGGCGGATTACGCCAGTATGTCGATACTATTATACATATCCAATGTATTGATTACTCCCTTAACGCATTGTCTTGTATTATACGAGAATACCATTATCTTGTCAATATTACCGATCAGAGTAGATTTTGTTTTAATACGTATAGTACAATACATATATAAATGAAAATAATTCTATAGACGAGGTGAAAAATATGAAAATTACAGATCCAATTTCAATTCAATCGCTGCAGTTAACCAATCGATTAGTGATGCCGCCTATGGCACGGTGTATGGCTGAAAAGGGAACTATTCCTAGTGCATTATGCAAGTATTATAGTGAACGAGCATTGGGCGGTTATTTAGGGTTGATTATTGTAGAACACAGCTATGTGGATAAGTTGGGACGGGCGAATCCTGAGCAGGTGTCTCTCGGTAATGATGCGGATTTATTTGGCCTGCAACAGTTAGTTTGCAGTATTCATGCAGCAGGTTCGACAAAAGTATTTGCCCAGCTGAATCATGCAGGCATAGCTGCAGAAACACAAGATATTGGAGGAGGACCTGTAGGACCGAGTGCGGCTTGGGTACATCA
>CALBLM010000192.1 GCA_937895695.1 uncultured Megasphaera sp. | reverse complement strand
GCATAAAAAATAATGATACAGCGTAGACGTGCCAAAAGCCAGCGTCGTCGCCGCTAAAACAGTCTGCGTCTGCAGTGAAAATATACTTGCATGCATCAAAACACTAAAAAACACAAAAAACAGTCCCCATTCCAACAGTGCCGCGGAACCGCCGACTAGTAAATACATAAAAATTTTCATATATTCATTATTCGTATAATCAAAACCAAATATTTTTTTCTGTCTCATGACCTGCTCCATATCATATCGTTCTCATAATACCGTTTTAATTATACGTCATTCATTCTATAAAATCTATTTCTAATAAGATATCTATCTCATATGACGTATCAATATGTAACGTATTATAAATAGGTATTTGTAATTTCACATTGCTATTTTTTATTAAGAAAAGAAACGACTGAACACAATACAGCTTAGACGCAACAAGACAAAAAACGATTGCCCAAAAAAGATGTTGACGGATATATTCTGAAGTCTGATATTTTTTTCACAAATTATAATCCTTTTTTATGGCACGATGGTTCATAATATGGTAAACTATATATAATAATTTGTAATACGAAATATTGTAATGGAAAGGAAGCATTGTCGTGGAGTACACAAAATGTATCAACTTTTTATTGACCATTGCCCAGCATGAAGTTTTTCTTGTATTTTCAGAAAACCTCTCGAAATTCGGTATTACGCCTGGGCAATACGGTGTATTAGCCTGTCTTTGGAAGGATGAAACACTGACACCAAAGGAAATCGCCAACATCCTGCGTGTAGAAAATTCTACTATTTCCGGTGTATTAGACCGAATGCAAAAACGAGGACTCATTGATCGCATTTTAAATCCCAATAATCGTCGCAGCATTAGTGTCCGAGCCACAAAAGAAGGCTTGGCTCTCAAAGAACCGGTTCAAAAAAAGATTGAAGAGTTAAATGACTTGGTTCTTCGTAATTTTTCACCACAAGAACGCGAAGAAATTCTTTCTTTATTAGGACGAATCGGTCATTTACAATTAGAACAATCATAGTGAAATAGGACTGTCGCATATAACGGCAGTCCTATTTCACTATTGTCAGTACTGTGCATAGCATAAACTTACATCCTCATCCATTACCTATATTTCAACAACTATTCTGCCTCATCCTATCCTATTTTTCCAAGTTTATTTTTCCTACCTTGTACTGCGATTTATCACTTGACCCTTTTTATAAATCATGGTATTATTTGTATGAAATAATTTTTATTACGAATTATTTCTAAGTAGTATCTTTTTTACTACACTCTTCAAATCTAAATAGTGTACAAGTCTTTTCTTCTCGATAATAATGACATTGTATGATGGGCTCCCATCCCAACATACAGTCTATGTACACACCCACTAAAAAACCACTCTTCCTGACCAGAAGAGTGGTTTTTCCATAAATTAAGAAATAATGATTATATTAGCATATCCCTGTCAGCATATAGAAGAATACAGCAAAGAATGCAACGACAACTTTTAACAGCGTAATAGCAAACATGTCCTTATATGCTTCTTTATGGGTCAAACCGCAGATAGCCAACGTTGTAATAACAGCGCCATTATGCGGCAAGCTGTCCATGCCACCGGAAGCCATCGCAGCAATACGATGAACTACTTCAGGCGGAATACCTACAGCCGCTGTTTCTGCTAAGAAATGATTACCAAAAATATCAAGTGCAATACTCAAGCCACCGGAAGCAGAACCAGTAATGCCAGCCAAAATATTAACCATCAAGGCTACATTGAAAAGAGGCATACCATCGCCAATTCCTAATAATGCATCAGCTACTTCCAAGAAACCGGGCAGTGAAGAAATAACATTGCCATATCCGACTTCAGATGCTGTATTCATAATGGCCAGCAAGGAGCCTAACGCACCAGCATTTAATGCGGCTTTTACACTGGTATTTTTAGATAAGAATTTTTTACCGGTAATGCAGGCAATAATAATCGCAGCAAGAAGGCCTAAAACCAGTGCCCAAATAGCAACTACATTATGAACGTCTTTTGCAACAAGCGGTAAATTCATCGCTTTGAAGGGAGCTAGTAGTGCATTATCCCATTGGAAAACCATAGAGAAATAGAAGTTCATGGCTAATACAACAATTAATGGAACAATAGACAACTGCCACGGTGGCAATTTAGCGTTAGGATCAATGACGGTTTCATTAATCGTATGATTACCATATCCTTCACCATTTTTCTTAAATGTTTTACGACGCCATTCCAAATAAGCTAAGCAAAGAACAATTAAAATGGTACCACAAATAAGTCCTAAAATCGGTGCAGCAAATGTCGTCGTACCTAAATAAATGGTAGGAATAATATTTTGAATCTGCGGCGAACCTGGATAGCAGTCCATTGTAGCCGTAAATACACCGGCAACAAAGCAAGCCGGAATCAAATGTTTTGGAATATCCGCTTCACGGAACAATGCAGCCGCAAAGGGATATACAGCAAACGCGCAAACAAACATGGAAATACCGCCATAGCAAAGAATCATGCAGGCAAATACAACAGCAAATACAGCTCTATCTTTACCAATTAACTGAATTGTTTTCATGGCAATACTGCGAGCCATGCCCGTTTCTTCCATAACTTTACCAAATACAGCTCCTAAAAGGAATACAGGGAAGAAGGATTTGATATATGTTACGGCTTTAGCCATAAATAATTCTGTATACCCCGGTAAAATCGGCAGTCCAGAAAAACTAGCGGCAAACAATGCGAATATTGGTGCAAATAAAATAACAGAAAACCCTTTATACGCAAATGTTACCAGTAAAAATAAACTTAAAACAATTGCAACAATTTCCATACAAACACTCTCCTTTTTTATATTTTTTTCATAACGTGTATTCCATGTATTCATCATACCGAAAGGAGATTGTGAATAAAAGACCAATGTCTTGCCCTTTATTGCTATTTTTCCCAACTATGTCATTCTTGGAATTCCATAGTTTTTTACGAAATACATCCATTATCGAACTCAAAGGGTATATATTCGTTATTATTACACATATATTGGTAATTTTATGATATACTTGTGTTTGTAATACATTGATACATACTCAAAAAAAGACCTTCATCTACTCGAATGTGATAAAGGTCTTTTTGCCTATGTATGGAATTTTTCTGCCGATTATTTGAGTTTAGCTGCTACATCTGCCGTAATATCCTGAGATTGTCCATCTACGACAGATCCTTTCAAAACAACATAGTCCAGATTTTTTTCTTGTTTTACTTGTTTCGTTTTTTCTAATATATCTTTTTCTAACGGACTAAACAAGGCAATTCTCTGTTTATTTAATTTCATATTGTATTTTTGTACTAATTCTTCCTGTGCCTTTTTATCGGTCGTTTTCTTAGCTTCATCTTGGAAGTCTTTTTGTACTTTTTGAACATCCTTTTGCCATGTTGTCATCGTTTGTTGAAATTTAGGATGGCTCTGTAATACTGCAGACAAATCAATCGTACCTAATCCGGCAGCAAATGTAGAACCCATCGTTCCAATCGTCATAGCTGCGGCCATAACCACTGTCATTATTTTTTTATTCATCGTCGTAACCCTCCTCGTAAAAAATAGGATATATTTATTCTTCTACGCCTGTAAGTTCCAAACATTCTTTACGTACGCTATCTTCACAGGAGCGCATAGCTAAAATAGTTTTTTCAAACAAATCATTCAAATCCCATCCAAGCATTTCAGCACCTTGTTTGATGACATCTCGGGAACAGCCTGCAGCAAATTTTTTATCTTTAAATTTTTTCTTCAAGCTTTTAACTTCCATATCTTTCGTACTTTTAGACGGCCGCATCTTAGCAGCTGCCCAAATTAATCCGGTTAATTCATCAGCTGCAAACAACACTTTTTCCATTTCCTGTTCCGGAGCAACATCTACGCAAATGCCATAGCCATGGCAAACAACAGAATGGATAAATTCATCACTGGCATTTATTTCTTTTAAAAGTTCCGGAGCTTTTTTGCAATGTTGTTCGGGATACATTTCAAAATCTACGTCATGCAATAAGCCGACAAGACCCCAATACGCAGCTTGGTCGCCATAACCCAATTCATTGGCATACCAGCACATTACACCTTCTACGGTAAGTCCATGCATGATATGAAACGGTTCTTTATTATATTTCTGCAATAACTGTAACGCTTCTGTTCTGTCCATTTTTTAAGTACCCCCTATATCCATCTAAAAGATATAGCTTATTATAGCATATAAATAAAATCTGAAAACTCATTTCATTGCAAAACAACCTTTTTTTGTACTATTTCCTCATAAAACAGCAAAAATACAGATACCAACTGCTTATAAATCCTTTCCATATCCATAACGTTTTTTATTTCTTTTATTTTAACTATTGCTTTCAAATTTTATAGCATGCAGTATGATATATTCCTATCAATCTATCAAAAAATTCACGTAAATATGATGTATGATATATGAATTTTAATATGAAATTAATTATTAAAATATATTGACAAATTTTTAGTGCAGTGATTAAATATAAATGTGATTTTTATTGATATCCATTATCGTTTTTATCATTGTTATGTGCTCAAACTCTTGATACAAACATATTTATAATAGGCCATTAAAAAATTGTATCAACATTGAGCAGCGTTACCGGTATACATTCTAGTTTTGTTGTCGTATCCCAAAATGCACGCATTATATGAAAATGAAAATCATATAAAAGGCAATATCAAAATAAATGCAGGGGGAATCTATAATGAAATTGATTACAAAAAAAAGCAAAGCCATCCTAAGCACATGTATAGCAATAAGTATGGCAGGAGGAGCTGTATTTGCTACTGTAACAAATAGCGGAACTGGTGAAATTGGTTCTAACACAAATGTGAATATTGCTACAAGCCCAGTAAATGGGAAACTGGACGGTACAACAGGCGCTAGTGTTATGATTACCAATGGACCTAGTGCACGTGCTGCCTTCTACGATATTTCAAAATGTAAAAATGCTGATGGTACATACGATCAGGAAAAATTAGACGCTGAAGCTAAAAAATCTGAAAATGCAGGTAAACAACCTTATGATTTTGGCAACATCAAACCAGCCTATGATAAAGCAAGAGTAGTTATTGTCGGCAACCGTTCTGATTTTGGCTATGGTGCCTTTGCCTGCGGCTCCGGTACAGCTATCGGAGCGCATACTACAGCCAATGCCTCTCAGTCTAATGCCTTAGGATATGGTGCGACTGTAGAAAAAGGTGCTGATAATAGTACTGCCATCGGTACCAATTCCAAAGTCACATCCACTGCTGCTAATGCAGTAGCTATTGGGGCCAACAGCATCGCCACAAAAGCTAATGAAGTATCCTTTGGTGACAGTACTTCCAATACCTATCGCACCCTTACTAACGTAGCAGACGGAAGTATTGCTGCTGATTCCCATGAAGTGACAACAGGCAATCAAATGTATACGGAACAAACAGCACGTACGGCTGCCGATACATTTTTAAATGCAAAAATAGACACTGCCAGTGCTGCCTTAGGCCAAGAAATTGACAATGTCGGCGCCCTGTCTGCAGCGTTAGCCGGCCTGCATCCATTAAATTATGACGGCACGGGCTCCAAATTCCAGCTGGCTGCGTCTGCCGGTAACTATGACGGCAAAAAAGCGGCAGCTCTCGGCGGTTTTTATAATGCCAATAAAGACGTCCTCCTCTCCTTTGCCGCTTCCCGTTCCTTCAACAATCATAAATCAGCAGCCAACATCGGTGCCACCTTCCGCATCGGTGCCGGCAGTACACAAAGCTCGCCGACAGCTGCCAACGATGCTTTGCTTCAAAAAGTAAATGCACTGGCTAACGACGTATCGTCCTTAAAGCAGGAAAATGAAGAACTCAAAGCACAATTAGCCGCTTTGCAAAAATAATAAATAACAAGCTCGCACCCCTATTACATACAAACAGCGTTTCTAAATTATTTCACTTGCTTTAGGAACGCTGTTTATTTTATATAGCCTGCAGGAACATCTCTTTTTTTATGTATTGCAGAGGACAGAGTATATTCCGGCTGGTATAAACAATACTATTTTTGTATTCTTTTTTGTGAAATCACTTGACAAATACATCTAATTCCTGTACTATTCATTACAACATTGCAATGTGATTTACTTAGTTTCTATGTTTTTATTGATTACACAATATATTCAAGGGGTTTTCACTATGGGGTACTTAAAAAATTTGACCATCATGTGTTGTTGCTGCCAGCGAATGTGCAGCAAGCATCACGGATAACATCTACAAAAGAAGTTATAATTTAAACTGCACACTTCATCATCCAGAGCAGCTGAAGGACTGGCCTAATGACGCTGCGGCAACCTCCTATAGGAACGGTGCCAATTCCAGCAGGATTTTTTACCTGACAGATGAGCAGCATGCAAAGTATCTCTTTGCCCGTTTATATACGCGCCATCTGTATAGGTGGCGCTTTTTTAGTGCTTATTTTCATAATAAAAACGCGAGGTGTTCTTTTATGGCAACGGAAACAACAACAGTACATCGTTCCAGCCTGCTGCAAAGCGAAGATTGGTGGGCCGTATGGTTAGGACTATTCATCTTTGCATTAGGTGCAGGCAAAATTTGGAATCTAGATATACTCGGCTGGGTCACATCATTCGGCGTATGGATCGATCCCTCTAAAGCAGTAGCTGCTAATTCCAAAAGCTTTTACTGGCTCGGCGGCGCAGGTTCTGTGATTGCAACGTATCTTTTCACATTAATTATTACTTCTATCGGCGCTTATTTTATGGGAAATAAAATAAAGAAATTTGCCTTAGGGTTTACCGTCATTTATTGGATTACTATTTTAACAAATATTTTTGGCAATTATGCATATTTAGCTGCAACTCCTAATAAACGGGAAGCCTTCCACATCGGCTGGTCACTCAGCTTAGGCGAATTAGGCTTTGTATTTGCGTTACTCGCCGGCCTTATTATTGGCAACTTTTTCCCGAAAGCTACTAAATTTCTTTCGGATGCTGCTAAACCGGAATGGTATATCAAAACAGGCATTGTCATTTTAGGCATGAACATTGGCATTCAAGCCATTAGTGCCATGAATCTGGCAAGTACCGTAATTATTCGCGGTATGTGTGCTGTAGTAGAAGCCTATCTGATTTATTGGCCTATCGTATACTTTATTGCCCGTAAGTTTTTTAAATTTACGCCTGAATGGGCTGCGCCAATGGCTTCCGGTATTTCTATCTGCGGTGTCGCTGCTGCCATCGCTACAGGTAGCGCTATTCGAGCACGTCAAATTATTCCTACGATTTTAGCTTCTGTTATTATCGTTTTTGTTGCTGTCGAATTGCTGATTCTGCCGTTTGCTGCCGCATATTTTCTGCCTAGTGAACCGATGGTAGCCGGTTCTTGGCTCGGCTTGGTCGTTAAAAGCGATGGCGGTGCCGTTGCTTCCGGTGCCATTGCCGACACATTAATTCGCAACAGCGCGCTGCAACAGTTTGGTGTTAATTATCAAGAAGGCTGGATTCTCATGGCTACGACGACTTCCAAAGTATTCATCGATGTCTTCATCGGCGTCTGGTCTTTTATTTTGGCCATTGTTTGGTCTGTATATCACCTCAACAGCCGTACTGCCACTGCCAACACGAATGATAAAATTTCTAAGCGAGAAATTTGGGATCGCTTTCCAAAATTCATTATCGGTTTTATTGCATCCCTCGTCATTATTTTCTTGGCCGGCTATGCGAATCCGGATATTGTCGGTGCTGCCAAAGCCGGTGCCGGACAAGCAAATCTGCTGCGGGCTATTTTCTTTGGTCTTTGCTTCTTCTCTATTGGTTTAGTAACCAATATTCGCAAATTATGGAATGCCGGTCTTGGCAGAGTCGTCGGCGTATATGCCATTGCTCTTGTCGGTTTTATTATTTGGGTCGGTCTCATTATTTCGTATATTTTCTATCACGGTATTGTACCGCCAACTGTTTAATCTATGGTTTTACTCTGAAAGGAGATATGTGTTATGGCTACGAATTCGATTACTTCATCAGCATCTACAGCCGATGAATATTACTACAAACATACAAATAATCAAATCAGCAAACAAACCAACCAAACACAGCTTGACAATGATGCAGACGAATATTTTGAACTGCAGCCTATTGAAAAAAAGCTTTGCGCCTATTCTTTAGGACTAGGGATACTGTTGATGGTTATTTTTATCATTACCTTTGAAGTATTATAATTAGTACTATTGAATCATCATACCCAAAAAAACACCAATGAACCGGCTATAAGGTATCATTGGTGTTTTTTGGTATGATTTTGATGCTTATTTTATCAATGCAGTCAATCGATTCATGCGAAAATCTTCTACTAGTTTCATAAAATCCCGACAATGAATCGGATTATCATGAAATCCAAAGAGATGGGACACACAACGGCAATCCGTACAGCCAAACCCTCGAATATGCCATGGAGCAATACGATCAACAGCCTGCGCTAGGTTATGCTCTAAATCAGCAGCTGTTCGAATGGGAATCACAGCTGTCACTTGGCATTGCTGTCGTAAATAATCGATATGCCAATGCATGCGCTTCCGTTTTCGCTGATGCCGTGCAATTCGTGCCGACATATTTTTTCTAGCTGAGCCTGTATATACGTAATATCCATGTGGAAAATGTTTGCTTCCCAAGGCACCAATCTCTATATCTGCATCCTGTTCCAGGTACATGACAATCATATAATCGCCACGATCTTCATTTTCTTGTCGAAGAATTGTTTCCGGATATGCTAACAATCGTACCGGCGTCGGTGTCGTAAAGGACGCATCCCAACGCACTGCCAAGGCCTTCCAATCCAGCATAGGAGCCACATCGGCAAACGCACTAGCAAATGCCGGATCTGTATGATAGTCCGGTAAAAACCATTGTGCTTTGTCCCAATGGACTAAAAATAACACGCCTGTATGAATTCCACGTTGATGCATAGATGCTAATTCTAAAATATGTTTTCTTCCTCGTTCGGTTACTGCATCGGGAAACATGGCTCCTTCTTTTCCAAACAATGTACATGATTTTACTTCGACATAAAACAATTCTTCTTGACGGCAAAGCAATAAGTCAAACCGGCTGTCGCCTACGGTTACTTCCCGCCGCAGCAAATTCCAATCTTCCCAACCAGAAATCAGATGCTGCTGTACCAACCAAGCTGCTGTATCATTATTATATTGTGTATCTAATAACACAGGCATTCCATCCCGTTCAATTCCTACGATATCATATCCTGTTTTTCTGCCTGGTTGTTCAGCTTTGCGAAGGTATACGGGAACACGGGGAAATAATAATTCCCACATACGGCCCGGATTGGGCATATGACAAACAACAATATTGCCATCGAGTTCTACATGCGCTATAAACCGATTCGGTCTATCTATAAAATACCCTTGATAAAGTGTTTGATTTCGTTTCATTTTTTTATCCTTTATTTACTGAATGTTATATGTAGTATAGCAAAAACAGCCGAACCTTGGTAGGTCCGGCTGTCTGCAGGAGAAATCAGAGAATACGATTCGTCACTTGAGAATAGTTACTTACTGAATTTCAATCGTGTGCTGCGGTTCTGTAGTCTGTGTTTTTTCTTTAGGAAGAGTAATGGTCAAGACACCGTTTTCAAAGGCTGCTTGAATCCCTTCTTTTTGAATACCGCTGACCGGAAACTGACGGCAAAATGACGTGCTCATCCGTTCTTTGCGGATATAATTTTTCTGTTCATCTTGTTCGTCTTTGTGTTCCACATGAGAAGCAGATAATGTCAAGACATCATTATCATAGGTCAGGTTAATATCTTCTTTAGCAACGCCCGGCATATCTGCTTTCATCACATATGCATCACCTTTATCTTCAATATCAACTTTAGGTACGTTATACGAGCTATCTGCCGGCCACATAAAGTTGTTGAAGAAATTATCAAAAACATCAGGAACAGCAAAGTCATTTGTATTTACAACAGGAAATAAGCTAGTCATAACGCATACCTTCTTTTTTCATTATACAAACTATATATAATTATCAATTACTGAACAGCAATTCGATGACTTTCTGCTACTTTCTTAGGATCTTCTTTCGGCATAACAATCGTCAAAACACCGTCTTTAAAGTTAGCCTGAATACCTTCTTTTTGAATATTCTGTACACTAAATTGACGGCAGAACACATTGCTGCTACGTTCTTTACGAATATAATTTTTCTTGTCTTTCGCATCTTTTTCTTCTTTACTTTCTTCATGTTTAGCAGACAAGGTCAAGACATTATTATCATATGTAACGTTGATATCTTCTTTAGCGATACCCGGCAAATCCGTTGTTAAAACGTAGGCCTTATCAGTATCTTCAATATCAACTTTAGGAATGCTATAGGAACCATCAGACGGTTTCATGAAATCATTGAAGAAGCTGTTAAATACATGATCTGGAAATAAGAAATCATTGTTTGTTACTGGAAATAAGCTTTTCATCATAAAACCCTTCTCTCAAATACATACTTAAAAATAACATCGGTAAGAAGTTTGTTCTTTAGTCTTTTTATTCTTTTGACTTTTAAGCATATCTTCTTTGTAACCTCTTTCCGATTACATATACATTATATGTCCCATTAGCACTCTTGTCAATGGAGTGCTAATAATTTTTCTTATTTTTTTACAAAAAAACTAGGCGTGTTTTCACACGCCTAGTGACTATTATACGCTTATTCTTCGAGCCAATCTCCTGTAAAAGTAACGGCTGCTGGACCAGTCATATATACATTGCCATCTTCTTCATTATATTCAATATGAAGAGTACCCAAATATAACTGTACATCGACACTGCGTCCTGTAAATCCATTAAGGTACGAACCAACAGCGCAGGCACACGATCCGGTACCGCAGGCTAGCGTTGCGCCAGCTCCTCGTTCCCATGTATGGACTTTAATCGTGTGATTGTCAATAACTTGAATAAAGTTCATATTCGTTTTACGCGGAAAGGCTTTATAAGTTTCAAATTTCGGTCCCAATTCACGCAGATTGACATCATCTACATTACGAACATAGGTCATCGTATGGGGCACACCCATCAACAAACTCGTAATTTTATATGTTTTGCCATCAATTTCAATCGGTTCATCAATAACCGGTCCCGCAGGCCCTTCCATCGGAATTTGTGCTCTGTCTGTAAAGGGTTTTCCCATATTAATCGTAACTAAGCTGACTTTACCATCATCACCTACAGTAACTTTCGGTTTCATAATACCTGCTAACGTTTCGACAGCAAATTCTTTTTTTGTAATAATTCCATGATCGTATACGTATTTAGCAAAGCAACGAATACCATTGCCGCACATTTCAGCTTCACTGCCATCTGCATTGATAATGCGCATCCGTACATCCGCTTTTTCACTAGGAACAATCACGATTAACCCATCTGCACCAACACCGGTATGCTGTGCACACATTTTAACTGCCAACTGAGAAAAATCTTTATTGGCTCCTTCTTTATCTTCAATAAATACAAAATCATTGCCTAAGCCATGCATTTTTACAAACTTCATACTCGCGTCCTCCTTTATGGGAACAACAAACAAATACGTCTTTCATTTCTTATTATATACAACGGAAAATAGCGATTATATAAAAAAAATGCTATACTTATTGCAAATCCTGTTATATTGGGAGGATATATGATGAAAAAACCAACGGGATATTTAAAAGAACCTCTAAAGATTTTTTATGTCATCGATAAAAAAGAATGGGAATGTCCCTATCATTATCATGGCTTTGACAAAATCACACTGTTTTTACAAGGCCATGTCACATATGAAATAGAGGGAAAATCCTATTCCCTGCAACCATACGATATTGTTGTTGTTCGAGCCGGTCAGATGCATCGTCCAATAATTCATGACGATGCAGTATACGAACGTATTATTGCGTATATTTCTTCAGACTATTTACAACAATATGATCATAAAGGCTGCCAGTTAGCATCTATTTTTAAATCTTCTTCATCAGTTTTACGACAGCCACCGGAAACAGGATCTCTGTACGGCGTTTCCAGCCGCTTACGACAAGTATGCAGTACGCAGTATAAAACTTCTCGTCATCACGTATTGGAAGAAACGCTTTTTTTAGAGTTTTTACTTTATTTAGCCGATGCCTTGGAAACGCATCATATTGGGTATGTAAAAACGGGCAACCAGAATGAAAAAATATTACGGATCCTGCAATATATTCACAATCATCTTACTGAAAATCTATCTATTCCGGTGATTGCCAGTCAATTTTATATGAGTCCCGATTATCTAATGCATGTATTTAAAGAAGAAACAGGGCAAACCTTGGGCACTTATATTACAACGAAACGTCTGTTATTGGCTCGCGAGCTCATGAAACAACAACTTCCGCTTACGACAATCTGCTATGACAGTGGTTTCAAACAATATTCTACATTTTATAGAGCATGGAAAAAACAATATGGTCAATCGCCCAAAAAAGGCGTTCCACATATGACAAAAGCCCATCTTCTCGAATGAGAGCATGGGCTTTGTATTTTTTATACTATCCTATTCTTATCTGTTGCGGTTAAAATTAATTAAGCATCCTGCTTTAACGATTTGTTTTTCATCTTCTGTCATATCCGTAATATATAACGAGATTTCTCGAATTGTATCCCCTACGACGTAGGCTTTGATATCTTTCATATCACCATCTAACGCTTCTTTTACATGCGGTACATAAATGTAATCACCGACTTCAAAAGATGCATCTTCTTTCATTTGGAATGGCAACATCCCCCAGTTAATCACATTGGAACGATATCGTTTGGTTGCATATTCTTTGCAGATATTTGCCAATCCGCCCAAGACACGCTGGCAGCTGGCTGCTTGTTCACGGGCTGAACCATCTCCCGGTTTTACACAATAAATCATACTGCCAATTTCCACTTGAGACATATCGGCATCGGCAAATGTTTCCTTTAATTTTGCAAAAACATCTTTAAGTTGTGGTTCCACAGCTGCCGGACATTGTCCAGCCATGCGTGCCCGTTCAGCCTTATCGATTTCTTTCGCCCGTCCCACATAATCTGGGTCACGGCGTGATAACGTAAATTCAGCCAATCCCAACGGATTAGAACGATAGGAAGACGTTTCTCCCGACGGAATCAATTCATCTGTCGTCGTAACGGGATCCATGATTTTAGAGCAAACTTTCAATAAAATATTATCTGCCAATGCTTCCATGGACGGCCAGTCTTTAATATTCGGGCCATATACTAAGGAAGCATTTTCTTCGGCTTTTCCAAATCCTTGGTATACGCGGGATTCGTAAGCTGTATTATCGTATTCATAAGGTGCTTCTGTATAATCATCCATATAGCCGTCAGCAGATGTTAAGACACCGCCATTCGCAGCTGTTGCTGCAATAGACCGAGCATCCATCAAGGCTACTGCCGAAAATTGCCCGTTGCCCGGTTTAGAACCTTCACGATTCGGGAAATTACGCGTCGTATGACGAATACTAAAGGCATTATTCGCCGGTGTATCTCCGGCACCAAAACAGGGTCCGCAGAATGCTGTCTTCATAATGGCTCCGGCAGCCATTAAATCAGCTGCTGCCCCTTTACGCACCAAATCCATATATACCGGCATAGATGACGGATATACATCTAATGTAAATACGCCATTTCCACAGCTGGCATGTTTCAAAATATGTGCTGCTGCCATGACATTCGTATAATTACCACCGGCACAACCAGCAATAATCCCTTGCTGTACTTGTAATTTACCGTTCACAATCTTATCCGTTAAACTAAACGGAATATCTGTATTGCTCATGCGGCTTTTAATATTTTCTTCCGTTTCATGCAAAATATCTTCCAAATTCGCATTTAATTCATCAATCGTAAAAGCATTGCTCGGATGCATTGGCATAGCAATCATCGGCTTAATAGTACTCAAGTCAATGTAAATCATGCCATCATAATAAGCAACATCAGCCGGATTTAATTCTTTATAATCCTGAGGACGACCGTGTTGTGTTAAATAGGCTTTCGTATCTTCATCGGTCCGCCATACAGATGACAGACACGTCGTTTCTGTAGTCATAACATCAACACTATTACGATAATCTGTAGACATAGACGCAACGCCGGGGCCTACAAATTCCATAACTTTATTTTTAACGTACCCATTTTTAAATACAGCACCGACAATAGCAATGGCAATATCATGGGGACCAACAGCCGGATTGGGTTTGCCTGTTAAGTATACACCGATAACGCCTGGATATGCTACATCGTACGTATCACACAGTAACTGTTTTACCAGTTCACCGCCGCCTTCACCTACGGCCATCGTGCCCAGTGCGCCATAGCGAGTATGGCTGTCGGAACCAATAATCATTTTTCCGCATCCTGCCATTTTTTCACGCATGTACTGATGAATAACAGCAACATGAGGCGGAACAAAAATGCCACCATATTTTTTAGCTGCCGATAAGCCAAATACATGGTCATCTTCATTAATCGTACCACCGACAGCACAAAGAGAATTATGGCAGTTTGTCAGTACATAAGGCAGAGGAAATCGTTCCATTCCAGACGCTTTGGCTGTCTGAATAATACCGACAAAGGTAATATCATGGGATGCCATTGCATCAAATTTAATTTTTAAATGCTCCATAGTATCCGATGTATTATGAGCTTTTAAAATCGAATAGGCAATCGTTCCTTTACGGGCTTCATCCCGATTAGGCTTCTTTCCAGTAAGTTGTTCTACCTTGACCGCTTCTTGTTCTGGTACAATATCTGTACCATGAATCAAATACGCACCGCCCTTATATAATTGAATCATGAATAGCCTCCTCTGCACAATCGCATACATGTATAGTAGTAATTAAAATGTAAAATTTTATGCAAATAAATTTCATATTGTAAAATTTTTTCACATTCTTCTCATATTATATCATAATTATTCTCCCCATGACTAGCCTTGCATATTTCTTTTTCTGCATTATTTTTATTTTATTTTTGTCTTAACTATGCTATAATAACTTATAATTTGCAAGAAGAAGCACCGTAATATTCGCAAGACATTTTATGAATATCACGGAATAATTAACAATGGACATTTATCCTTGCAGGAAAGAGAGGAATCAATTTGGACAAAAATATCTACTTAGCCCAATTTTATGGGAAATCACAGAATTACACCCAGATTCCCCGTGAATGGTATTCAAAATACGGTGTAAAACGAGGCTTACGTAATGAAGATCATACAGGGGTACTTATCGGCTTAACTCGCATCGCCGATGTTGTCGGCTATCAGCGTGATGGATCCGGTAATAAAGTAAACTGTGATGGCATTTTATACTACCGCGGTGTAGATATCCGTGACTTAGTAAAACGAGATGCCGATACTGGCTATTTATATGAAGAAGCCTGTTTCCTCTTATTATTCGGCTATCTTCCATCTCGTGAAGAACTAAATGCATACTGTCGAGTCATGCAGGATAGTTACGATCTTCCCGACGATTTTTTGGAAATGAATTTGCTCCGTCTTCCTGGGAAGAATTTAATGAATAAATTACAGCATGCGTTGCTCACATTATATAATTACGATCCTGATCCAGATAATACGGATGTATATCAGACATTGCGCAAGGGCTTAAATATTATGAGCAAACTGCCTTCCATTGCAGTATACGCCTATATGTCTAAAGTTCATTATTATCATCGTAAAAGTTTAGTCATCCATTATCCACGAAAAGATTATTCAACAGCAGAAAATATTTTATCGATGCTTCGTCCTGATAGCAAATTTACAGCACAAGAAGCTCAACTTCTCGATTTACTGCTATTTCTTCATGCTGATCATGGCGGCGGCACAAACTCTACATTTACAAATATCGTCGTATCTTCCACCAATACGGATATATACTCCAGCATGGCAAGTTCTGTTGGGGCATTAAAAGGCCCCCGTCATGGCGGCGCAAATATCCGCGTGTCTATGATGATGGAAAGTATTATGAATATCATCGGCTTGAAAGCTACGGATACGCAAATAAAAAACGTGATTCGAAAAATTGTCAATAAACAATTTAAAGATAACCCGGAAGGACTAGTATACGGTTTTGGTCATGCTGTATATACATTATCCGATCCGCGTGCAGAAATTATGCGTCATTATTGCGGTAAACTGGCCAGAGAAAAAGGAATGGAAGATATATTTAATTTCTATAATCGGTTTGAACGTATTGCCGTTAAAGAACTGACCGAAAAAACGGGCATGGATATTTGCAGCAATGTCGATTATTACAGCGGCTTTGCCTATCATATGCTCGGTATTCCTCGTGATTTATATACGCCGCTTTTTGTTATCAGTCGTATGGTCGGCTGGTTAGCTCATAATATTGAACATAAACTGTATGATAATCGCATTGTTCGTCCAGCAGCAAAATATGTTGGCGATTTAATGGATTATATACCTTTGGAGGAACGATAACATGAAAACAATTACCGTATTTAAAGGTGACGGCATTGGCCCTGAAATTACAGACGCTGTCATCGAAATCTTAAAAGCCGCTAAAGCACCTCTTTCCTATGAATTTTTCAATGTCGGTGCTGCTGAATATGAACGAAATGGTGCTCTTATTCCGGATGAAGCGTTTCAATCTTTTGAAAAAACTCGCTTATTATTAAAATCCCCGATTACCACACCTATCGGCAAAGGATTTCGCTCATTAAACGTCACATTGCGTAAAAAATATGACCTATATGCCAATATCCGTCCAGCTAAATCGAATGCAGCTGTACCAACACCGTTTCCTAATGTAGATATTGTCACATTCCGTGAAAACACAGAAGGCTTGTATGTCGGCGTTGAATATAAAATCAACGAAGATACTGTTCATGCCATTAAAATTATTACACGCAAAGCTAGTGAACGCATTATTCGGGCGGCATTTGAATATGCCGTTTCCCACAACCGCAAAAAAGTAACGTGTGTTCATAAAGCCAATATCTTAAAAATGACAGACGGCATGTTTCTCGATATTTTCAAAGCCATTGCCAAAGAGTATCCGCAAATTGAAAGTGATGATAAAATCGTCGATAATACGTGCATGCAGCTCGTCATGCATCCGGAAACCATGGATGTTATCGTTACGCCCAATCTCTACGGCGATATTCTTTCCGATCTTACGAGTGGCCTTATCGGCGGCTTAGGTCTCATGCCTTCCATGAATATCGGTGATGACTATGCTATGTTTGAAGCTGTACACGGCAGTGCACCGGATATTGCCGGTAAACATATTGCCAATCCGACGGCTCTTCTCTGGTCTGCTTGCATGCTGTTGGAATATATCGGCGAAACGAAAATCGCCGCCAATATCCGTAAAGCCGTTGACAATGTCCTCGCTGAAAAACAACATCTCACACCAGACCTTGGTGGCAAAGCTACAACAGAAGAATATCGTGATGCTGTCATCGCAAAATTATAATATCTATCTATTTACACATAAAAAACGCTCTAGAAATCATATTTCAGAGCGTTTTTTATTTATCTCTTAGGCAATACAAAAAAACAAAAAACGATGGAATACCCAGCCATATTAGTATCCCATCGTTTTGTATTGTTACATATTATATTATGATATTAAATCACCCCTCTCCACCCACTTGCAGTCAGTATAAATACGATGATACAAGCTAATATGATAAAGAATAGTACCTTAGGAAATACCCAAGCAAACCATTTGGGAAAAGGAACTTTAGCCATTGCACAAGAACCAACGGTCCAGCCTAAAAGCGGCGAAACGAGATTGGTAAAACTATCTCCCATTTGATACGCTACAACGGCTAAATTCGGCTGTAATCCTAATGCTTCTGATACAGGCTTCATAATCGGAACTAAAATAGCCGCTTTAGAAGTTGCCGAAGGAATGATAGGATTAATAATCGATACAACAATCGTTAATCCAATACTCGATACAGAACGTGGCAAATGTAATAATGGCATTGTTAAAACGTATACAATCGTATGGATGATATTTCCATTGGCCAATACCAATGAAATCACTTTTGCTAATCCAATAACAAAAGCAACAAATGCCATCGACCCTAATCCTTTAGCAAAACTTTTTGCTAACGTTTCCGCATTCATTCCTCCAATAAATCCCACAATAATCATGGTGAACAACATAACGGCTATCATAAAATCAAAGGATTTATCCGGATCGCCGCCAATCAAAGGAAATACTGCAATCACAATATACTGCAAAATAAAAATAGCAATAACTGCCAATTTGCGCCAGCTTATTTCAACTTTTTGTACCAGTTCTGCTTCTGATTGATCCGATACGGTTTCACCAGGATGCCATCCTTCAGAAGCCATTAATGATTTTTCCGGATGTTTTTGAATTTTATGAGCATAGGAAATGACAAAAAAGATAGCTACCGCTAAAAAGAAATTCATAATCAGTAAGCGTGTAAAAAAAGCTGAGTAGGGAATAACGCCCATTAACATTTGCGTCGTTGCCTGTTGAGCCGGCCCTGTGCCAAATCCGACTAACGCTGCAAACGTTGTAACACCTAATGCACAAATAGGATCTAAATCAAGTTTTTTAGCAAATAGGATACCAATCGGAACGACAGCTATTAATGCATCGGTTCCACCAAATCCACCAAGGTATGCCATGAGAATCATCATCAGAGCAATCAACATGGATGTCCCTTTATCTTTTAATTTGTAAATAGCCCATTTCATTAAGTCATCCATGGCGCCTGTGTCTAGAATAACATTCACATTCGCACCTGAAATCATGACAACAAACATAATGGACGAGGCTCCGACTAAGCCGCCTTTCATTAACATCAAAGCATCCCAAGGGCTAACCGGCGTTTGATAGCCTAGATACTGGAATTGACCTGCTACCATTTGCCCGTTACTGTCCAATAAAAAATGACCAGCTGGAACAACATACGTTGCAGCACAGGCAATACAAATAATTCCTAACATAATCCAAAGAAGATGGGGCATTTTAAACGTTTTCGTATCTTGTTTCATTGTCATCATGCTCCTTTATGCATCAAAAATAAAACGTAATTCAGTTACTCACCAAAAACAAAACTCAATTCAGCTAATATTCCTAATGGCAAGGCCGATTCATCAATATCAAATTTTCCATTATGATGAGCTGCGCCGCTTCCCAAAGTTTCATTTCGAATTCCTAACATTCCTAATGCACCAGGACAAAGATCCAAATATGCGCTATATGATTCCGATGCAAACCAATGCGCGCAATTTCCTAAATATTGACTTCCTCCAAACTGTTCCATTCCTCGACAAATACGTGCCGTAACTTCAGGATCATTAATGACAGCTTTGGGGCTAATATTATGTCGATTTTCATATGTCACTGTACAGTGAAACGCCGATGCAATATGTTCTGTAATATCATCGATAATCTGTAGTGCTTTTTCTCCTTCATGACTATCAAAAAAGCGAGCCGTCCCACCGATATATGCTTCATCAGGAATAACATTCGTCGCCGTACCTGCTGACAATACGCCAAATCCTAACGTAACTGTTTCTTCAACATTCAGTTGATTCATAAACGCTGAATTTAATGCTGTTACAATATGTGCTGCAGGAATAATCGCACTAATAGCTTGATCTGGTCGTGAACCATGTCCGGATTTCCCATGTAAATGAATACCAATTCCGACATTTCCTGCCATGCGAGGTCCTGAAACAATATTAACCTTTCCGGCATCTAATCCATTATAAACATGCAACGCAAAACATTCGTCTATTGCATACGATTGCAAAGCCTTAATCATGGTATCAATACCACAATTTTTTTCTTCCCCTTCTTCAAAACAGCAAATAACATCGCCAGCAATTTGCTCCTGTACGCTGACTAATGCCTGCATCGTACTAAGTAACATAGCCATATGAGCATCATGACCGCAGGCATGACAAACACCGGGTATATGGGAAATACATTGTTTTTTCTGTTTTAAATTCATCGTATCTTCTTGTACAGGCAAAGCGTCAATATCTGCCCTCAACAATAAATGTTTTCCCGGTTTACCGCCATGAATGACAGCGATAATTCCTGTGCCATCAAGCAATTGATAGGGGATATGCATTGTTTCCAATTCTCGAACCAATACAGCACGTGTATGCATTTCTTTACCGGAAATTTCTGGATATTCATGAAATTCACGACGCATAGCAACAACATACGCACGTTGTTCATCTACTAATTGATGTATCGTTTTTGCATCCATAGTCTTCACCGCCTATTTTAGTTCTTGAACTGCCTTAACAATATTATTCATGGCTTTTTGAACATATTTAGGATCAGTTGCTAAATTCAAACGAACAAACCCTTTATAGTGTTCACCAAACCATTCACCATAATCAACAGCCAATCGACATTTTCCCTGAATAAATGCTTTAATTTCATCTTCTGATACATATTCTCGTAAATCAAGCATACATAAATAGGTTCCTTCCATCGATGTAACTGTTATTTTCGGTGCACCGACAGCCAATGTATGTTTTACATATTCATAATTTTGACGTATTACCTGTAATACCTGTTCCAACCAAGGTTCACCATGTTCATATCCGGCTTGCGTTGCCACAATGCCCATAATATTCACTTCAATTTGATTCACTGTTTTTGCATATTCGTCATAAATATCACGTAATGTTTTATCCGGAATAATAATATGAGAATGCAATACCCCCGCGAGATTGAAGGTTTTAGAAGCCGCAGAGCAAACGATTAAATTATCAAGGTATTTTCCACCATGAACGATAGCCGCCGGAATTTGTTTCTTGTCGCCAGTAACGATATCCTGATGAATTTCATCGCTAATAACAAGAACATGATGACGATGACAAATAGAAAGAATCGTATCTAATTCTTGTTCTGTCCAAACGCGGCCTGCCGGATTATGTGGTGAAGATTGAATAAATAATTTAACGTTATTATCTATAATCGCTTTTTCAATGGCCTCAAAATTCATCGTAAAGTATCCACGATCATAGGTTAAGTCTACAGTAACTAATTTTCGTCCCGTATTTTTAATCGCATTATGAAATGGATAATAAACGGGAGTTAAAATCATGCAGGAGTCACCCGGTTTTGTAAAACAATTTACCATCCAGTACAAAGCCGTCACAACACCTGGTGAAAACCGAATCCATTCTTTTTCAATAGGCCATCCAAAACGGCGCGTCATCCAATCGGAGAAAGCCTGGAAATATTCATCATCAATACGCGAATATCCAAATACACCATGTTCAATTCGTTTTTTCATCGCATCTGTAATATAGTGACTCGTTTTAAATTCCATGTCTGCTACCCACATCGAAATAAGATCTGTTTCTCCATAACGAGCTTGTAAATCATCCCATTTTAATGAATTGGTACCATGTCTTTCTACGCTATATTGTTTGATAAATTCTTGTGTTGTCATGATGTCCTCCTTTTATTAAGTAGCTTAACTATTAAATGTATAATTTATTGCTGATATCAACGATTGATTAGATTATAATATTTTATAATTTATTAGTCAATCGTTTTGATATTATTTTATATTTTAATAATATTTGTTATATTTATTTATTTATTTAGTATCATTTGGGATGCAAATTATTTTTAATCATATTTACTTTTTTACATATATAGTTAATTAGCTTTATTATATATGTATGTCCAGCACATATGATATAATAATATAAATAGGCTATTAAAGGAGGACGTATATATGGAATCATTAGAACAAGATCTTCATTCAATAGATATCTTATTTCGAAAACTCGACAAAAGGGCGGAAAAACTCTACGACTTTGTATATTATTATCATAAATATATGATGATTCCCAGAGATTATGGAACTGGTGATCATCTCACTGCTCCGTTAGCTCATATTTTAACTACCATTGAAGAACATCCCGGTCTTACGATTACAGAATTAGCTGCTCAGCGCAACCGCACAACGTCTGCATTATCACAAGCCGTAAAATCCCTCGAAAAAGCAGGATATATTTATAAACAAACAGAAGGAAATAATAAAAAAAATTTACTTTTATTTGTGACAGAAAAGGGAAAACATATATCTCAAGCTCACAAAATTTTCGATATTAATGATATCACCTCAACAACATCAGAACTGCTCAAACACTGTTCTGTTGAAGAATTAGACACATTCTATCACGTACTGACAGTATATTTAAACCTATTAACAAAATAACCAGCGTATACCAAGTCCTAAAAAACAATGTATACTAGTTGTTATTTTTATTGTATATAGTCGTATCAACTACAAAGGAGATGACATTATGAATATAACCGTTTTAGGCTGCGGCCGCTGGGGGGCGTTTCATGCTTGGTACGCTGATCATATCGGATATACTGTAACACTTTGGGGACGGGCCAGTTCACAACATATAAAAGAATTAATTGCCACACGAAAAAATGAATATGTAACACTTCCAACTTCTATTACATTAACTTCAGACATAAAAAAAGCCATTACTTCCGCTGATGTATGTATTCTTTCTATCAGTGCCCAACAAGTCCGTTCATTTGCCAAACAACTTCATGAACTGGCTATTCCGATGACTATGCCTATTGTTTTGGCAATGAAAGGCTTAGAAATAGGAAGCGGCAAACGATTGACTACGGTTATAGAAGAAGAACTTGGCCAAGATATACAAACAGCTGTCTGGGTAGGACCAGGACATGTGCAGGATTTTATAAAGGGCATGCCAAATTGTATGGTCATGGCCTCTAAGGACACTACTTTAACACACAAACTGGTAGATATATTTACTAGCCCGCTCATCCGCTTTTATTACGGCCAGGATTTATTAGGCATTGAAATTGGTGCGGCTGCAAAAAATGTTATGGGTATTGCTGCAGGTATGCTGGATGGTGCTCATCTAACCAGTCTGAAAGGCGCACTGATGGCACGGGGAACGCATGAATTATCCGTACTCATTAAAGCCTTAGGCGGTAATGAAATGACTGTATATGGATTAAGCCATCTTGGCGACTATGAAGCAACGTTATTTTCATCACACAGCAATAATCGTCGTTTTGGCGAAGATTTTATGTTGGGAAAACCGTTTCATAAATTAGCCGAAGGCGTCTATACCACAGAAGCACTTATGGATATCGCCAGCCAGCATCATATCGAACTGCCTATTACAGCGGCAGTCTATGCGATTATTCAACAACATCAAAATCCACAAGACGTATTGCGTCGTTTATTTTTACGAACGACTAAAACCGAATAACGCTATATACGATACATGCCGAACCAAGCAATTCTTGGTTCGGCATGATTTTTATTGTTCTGCTATTTCCGTTTCAATGGGATGACGTGTTACGAGTATTTTATCTACACGCAGATTATCCATATCCATGACTTCAAAAGTAAATTCTTTCCACGTATAGGTATCTGTTTCTTTCGGTATCCTCCCTACACCATAGGTTACGAATCCCGCTAATGTTTTATATAAATCTTCTTCTTCATCTGGAAGTTCGTCTTCAATTTTAAAGAAATCTTTAAATTCTTCTATCGTTAGTAATCCTTCCATCAGCCATTGATTCGGTCCTCGTTCAATAATACGATTGGCATTTTCTTTCTTTTCTTCTTCGCCTGACGGCATCGTACCTACTAATTCTTCTAATATATCATGTAACGTCAATATGCCTGTCAAACTTCCATATTCATCCAAAACAGCCGCTTCATGAACGCTTTCTTCCCGAAATACGGAAACTACTTTAATAATATCCATCGATTCCGGTACAAAAACAGGCTTACTAACACATTCTTCTACCAATGTGCGCAGCTGTACAGATTTTCCTTGCCGCACGGCCTCATAATACTTCTGAAAAACTTCATTGACCGTTATCATGCCCAAAAAATCATCTAATGAACCACGGCCTACAGGCAAATGTACATGATTACAAGAAATAATCTCTTTCATCATGACATCTTCGTTATCTTCTAAATCAATCCAAGCTACTTGCGTACGATTGGTCATAATATCACTGACATTCATATCAGCCAAACGAAATACACGGTCAACTAATTCTGGTTCTTCTTTTTCAAACGCGCCTAATTCCGCCCCTTGCTCCAATAACAGTTTGATTTCTTCCTCTGTTACGGGATGTACTTCCGGCTTGGATACGCCAATCACTTTGGTAACTAATGCTGTTGACGCCGATAAAACCCATATCAGCGGCGTACATAAGGTGCAAAAATACAGCATCGGCCGTGCTAGCATACAGGATAATTTTTCAGGATTATCAATGGCTATCCGCTTGGGCACAATTTCACCAAAGATAATACTCAAATAAGTAACAATGGCTACGATTGTCGTTAAACTAACGGTATAGGCATATTGTTCCATTCCCGGTATCATGGCCACATACTTAGACATAGGCTGGGCCATTTCTGTACCGCCATATACACCAGTCAGCAGCCCTAATAAGGTAATGCCAAACTGAACAGCAGAGAACATTTTATTTGGGTTTTCCCGCAATTTTAGAACAATTTCGGCAGACTTATTTCCATCTTCGGCAATTGCTTCCAGCCGAGCCTGCCTGCAACTAACAATCGACATTTCCAGCATAGAAAAAATACCATTGCCAAGAATAAGCAAGACAATTACTAAACATTGTTTTCCTAGGGAAAATTCCAAAACGAATCACGTCTCCTTTTATACAATAACCATACTTTTTTAGGATTTATTATACATGGTTTTACCTGGTATAACAAGTTTTATCATATAAAAAACAGGCATGCCGAGAGCATGCCTGTTGTACGTACATTATTCTTTACCACCAAGGCCCCACACCTATTCCAATACCGCCGTGATGATGCCATCCTACACCAATCCCTACGCTTACATTAGGGCTGCGCCGATGAGCTTCCTGGGTATCCGCTGTATCGACTACGGCAATATCTCGCGTAAATGTTCTTTCAGCATTTCCTATTTTAATATCAACAACGATACTGGTTGTTCCCACCGCAGCTGGAGCGATATTCATTTTATCTGAAATCGTTGCTACATGTGCATTCAAACTAGTTGCCTTAATATCATAAGGAATCATTCCCGGTACATGAACTCGAATAATTCCATAACTTCCCAGGGGAATTCGTTTAGGATATACAACTACTTCTGTTTTTTTTAACATTGATTCCGTATTGCCAAAAATCAATTCTGCATCTTTTTCACCATAAAGCCGCCATACGCATGATTCGTCTTTGGCCACAAAATAGCTGCTTTTTAGGGTATGCATCGTTGTATCATATGCGTTAACGTGATAAAAATACTTACTGGTTACTTTTTTGTCAATACGAAAATAATAGTCTCCAACTAATCCTGTTTTATCAGCCGGAATACTTTGTAATAATGCTGCAATTTTATCATATGTACGTCCTGACGTAATATAATAGGATTCTAAATTTTTCATTTGTATAGAAGGATCGATGGACTGCATATCCATTTTGGTTGTATCAGCTGCTAAACTGCATGCTTGTATACTCAAGCAACACAACAGGGTTATCATACATATACGCCAAACTTTCATAAGACGTTCCTCCTGTACACGTATATTCTACAAATCCAAATTTCGTACCTTTTTCGCATTATCCTGAATAAATTTGCGTCGCGGTTCTACCTTATCTCCCATTAGAACAGAGAAAATGCGGTCCGCTTCAGCAGCATCTTCCAAATGGACGCGAAGCATCGTTCGATTTTCCGGATCCATCGTCGTTTCCCAAAGCTGTTCTGGATTCATTTCGCCAAGCCCTTTATACCGTTGAACAACGACAGTATTGCTGTCTCGACCCAATTCATCCAGCTTTTGATTCATAGCTTCATCTGAAAAATAATACCAAACCTGTTTGCCTTTTCGTACTTGATATAATGGTGGCTGTGCAATATATACATGGCCTTCTGTAATCAGCGGCTTCATAAAACGATAGAAGAATGTCAGCAACAACGTACGAATATGCGCACCATCTACATCGGCATCGGTCATAATAATGATTTTGTCATACCGACGCTTATTAATATCAAATTCTTCGCCAATTCCTGTACCAAAGGCAGTAATCATAGAACGAATTTCTTCATTGGCTAAAATCTTATCCAACCGTGCTTTTTCAACGTTAATAATCTTTCCTCGCAACGGCAAGATAGCCTGGAATTTACGATCTCGCCCTTGTTTTGCTGAACCACCAGCGGAATCCCCTTCGACTAAATAGATTTCAGTCATAGCGGAATTTTTTTCTGAGCAGTCAGCCAATTTACCAGGCAAACTACTAATTTCCAATGCATTCTTACGACGCGTCAATTCACGGGCACGACGGGCAGCCTGACGCGCGCGAGATGCAGAAATCGTTTTATTGATGATTGCTTTCGCTTCGCTCGGATGTTCTTCTAAGTATTCTTTTAAGCCATCAGAAACAATATTGTCGACAATCCCTTTGACTTCACTGTTGCCTAATTTAGTTTTGGTCTGACCTTCAAACTGCGGTTCCCGTACTTTAACACTGACAATAGCCGTAAGTCCTTCACGAACATCATCACCGGATAAATTATCTTCATTATCTTTTAAAATGCCGGAAGAACGGCCGTAATCATTAATCGTTCGAGTCAACCCAGAACGGAAACCACTTAAATGCGTACCGCCTTCTTCTGTAAAAATATCATTGACAAATGTCAATATATTTTCGCTGTATCCATCATTATACTGCATTGCAATATCAACAAGAACTTGATTTTTTTCGCCTTCCAAGGATACAACCGTAGGATTGATGGCTTGTTTATTTTCATTTAAAAATTCGACAAACGATGTTAAGCCGCCTTCATAGCAGTATACTTCGCTTTTTCCCTGATTTCTTTTATCTGTCAGTGTAATATGAAGACCTTTATTCAAAAATGCTAATTCCCGAAGGCGCGTTTTTAACGTATCGAAATCATATACTGTATCCGGGAAAATTTCATGGTCCGGTTTAAAGCTTACTTTTGTTCCTGTTTCTTCATTTTCTTCTAATGGGCGAACCTTTTTCAGCGGTTGTTCTGTACGTCCTCGTGTAAAAGATATATTCCATAAATAACCGTCTCGCTTAACTTCTACCTTAGTCCAAACACTCAAGGCATTAACTACAGAAATCCCAACGCCATGCAGCCCGCCGGAAATCGGATAGCCATCTCCGCCAAACTTGCCGCCAGCATGAAGAACGGTTAATACGACTTCTACTGCCGGTTTTCCTACTTTATGCATAGCAACCGGAATGCCACGGCCATTATCTACAACAGTAATGCTATTATCTTCTTCTATCGTTACTTCAATATGAGTACAATATCCGGCTAATGCTTCATCAATACTATTATCTACTACTTCGTATACAAGGTGATGCAACCCGCGAAGAGATGTGCTGCCAATATACATCCCCGGACGTTTACGAACAGCTTCCAGCCCTTCCAGTACTTGAATCTGCTCTGCACCATAATCTATATGTTTGTCTTGCGACATGTAATAATTCCTCCTATTCGAACTCCTATTCAACATCTTATTATATCGCATTTTTTAATTATTTTGTAGAGGACGCTAAGGTAAACCCGGACCTTACAAACAATTTTTTATATCGTTCTATCAGTGTTTCTACTGTAATAGGCGTAGCATAAATTTTTTCTTCTGTAACAACGTAGCAGCGAACAGGGCCTTCGTTATGTTCAGATACATACCGAAGAGGCTTGTAATACTGTCGCAGCGGATTTGATTTGCTTGCTTTACGCGGATGGGCTTTAAATATAGCTACAATCTGTCGTATATCAATCATTTGGTTGCCGCCGATGTGTAGATACATTTGCTTTTCTCCTATATTTTTCGGTTAAATTATGAATAAACGAATCGGTCATTTCCGTAGGATTTTTACGAGTTACAAACAATGCTAGCATCATATCATCTTCTGCCGTATCACAATCATAATGAATTCGTTCGATATACCGATAAATACAATCACGACGAATTTCATTATATAACTCCATATACAGTTTTTCTTGTGACGGAATATAGCCATGCTGTATTAGTTCTTCCCACGTTAGCCACGGCATTTTGATTAATACATCATGAAGCTGTTTTTTCTTTTGTTGTCTGATTTCCAATTGGCATAAATAGCAAATATGCTCTCCAGGCTGCAAAAATCTACCGCAATGCGGACATGTTCCTCGCCCAGCCTGCGTATACATTAATTTTCGTTTTTCCTGTATAAAACGAAGCTGCCTGATTCGTTCCTGCAGAGCCGCTGGCAAATGAGCTGTATCTTGCACAATTTTCTGTACTACATCTTTTGATAATAAAATCTGTTTCGGATCTTCCGTTGGAAACAACGCTTCCTCTTCGCCATCCAATTTTTCATATATAATTTTTGCTGGCTTTTTGCCGCTGCGAACCAATCGTATATCTCGAATATATTCTTCGTGAATAAATCGATTTATTTTTTCAATCAAATCTTTTTTATGGATAAACAGCTGATTCATCCAAACTGAATTGAGTACAGCAATCACAGCAGTATGTTCATCAAATTGCTGTATATACGAGTATTTTGCTATTTGCACTCCCACAATAGACGACCACGAAAGCTTGGCTTGATACAATTTATACGGCGTCAGCAGTTTATGTTCTTCTAGTATTTTCGGAATCGCCATTCCCGCTTTTTCCAATGTATGTGTCCGTTCGTTCATTGTCTTTTACCCGACCCTTTTCAATACAGAGATAATGATATCCTGGTATGGATTCAAAAATAATTGGCTCCGTTGTCGTAATAAATGTCTGAATACGCTCACGAACAAATTCCAATAAGGCCTCACGCCGTACCGCATCTAGCTCACTCATGACATCATCGAGCAATAATACCGGATATTCTCCTGTTTCCGACTTCACATACTCCAACTCCGACAGTTTTAAAGCCAATACAGCCGTACGCTGCTGTCCTTGAGATCCAAATTTTTTTAAATCTGCCCCATCAACAGCAAATCCCAAATCATCACGATGAGGTCCTATGGACGTTGACATACGATGTATATCTTCCATTAAGTGTTCCTGCAGCAATTGATAATACCATGATGCATCACAGCGATAATCCTTCTTGGCATCATGTATACCATCATAAGGCTGTATATACGACATGGTCAGACTCTCTCTGCCTTTGGTAAGGCGTCGATGAATCACGCCGGAAAGAAAACTGATTTTATGAAGAGCTGCTATTCTTTTTTTTACAATCGCTGCAGCAAAAGAAGCAATCTGATGATCCCATTCTTCTATCGAAAACGGGCCTTCATATTTCATTTTTTTTAACAATAGATTGCGTTGAGAAATAGCCCGATTATATTGCAGCAATTCTCGATAATATGTAGGATTTACCTGGGATATTTCCATGTCCATAAAACGGCGTCGTAAAGAAGGGCTTCCTTTGATAAGCTGCAAATCTTCCGGAGAAAATACGACTTCGTTTAACGTGCCCACCAGCTCCCGCTGAGACACCTTGGTTTCATTAATCCACAACTCTTTTTTAGCGAGTTTAGATATAATAATTTTTATCTGTTGTTCTACGCCATTGCGAAAAAAATTAATAATAACGCTAGCATCATGACAATCCCATTGGATTAAATCTGAATCAGCTATACCTCGATAGGATTTACCAATTCCTCCCATATATAACGCTTCCAGTAAATTCGTTTTTCCCTGTCCGTTTTTTCCATAAAGGATAATAATAGATTTTGGAAATGATATTTCTTCTTGTTTATAGTTCCGGAATTGGTGAAGACGAATGGACTGTATGTTCATATTTATGCACCAACTATTTCATATGTACCTACGTCTTTAATTTCCACAATGTCTCCTGGGTAAAGCTTTTTGCGCTTGGCGTTGCATAAAGTTCCATTAATATAAATTCTATTCTCATCTAGTAAAAATCGAATTTCTCCGCCACTCTGCAAAATACTGGCCCATTTCATAAATTGGTCTAACTGTATCATATCGGTTTCAATTTTTATTTTTTCCATTTATTTAGTCCTCATTGGTGTTACAACAAATACACAATCCGTTTGTCCCTTATCTTGTACTAACATTGGACTGTTTTTACGTAATTTTAAAACAACTTCATCATCATGACAATGTTTTAACATATCTAAAATAAATTTTCCATTAAAGGAAATATCCAAAGGTTCTCCTTCCATTTGGCAAGGAACAGAATCTTCTATGGTTCCATAATCCGGATGCTGACTCATTAATTTAATTTCATTTTCCGTTATCACAAAATTGATTACATTATACTGTGCATCTTTAGCTACAATTGATGCTCGTTCAACAGCACCTGTAAATGCTGCCCGGTCAATGGTAAGGGTACATTGAAAATCCGTCGGAATAACGCGGCGATAATTCGGAAATTCTCCTTCGATTAACCGAGTTCGAATGTATACATTACCAAATTTAATCGCTAAATAACTACGAACCGCTGTAATTTCAACAGTTTCTGGAATATCTGTTGGTAATTGCCTTGAAATTTCAGCTAACAACCGACTGGGAATCACTGCTTGAAGAGCTGTTTCCAGTGGTTTTTCTAACGAAGCAGATTTTAAAGCCAATCGATGGGTATCGGTAGCAACCATTGACATCGTATTATGTTGTACATCTAAAAAAGTGCCCATAAAAATAGGACGAGCTACATCGGTTGCACAAGCGTAGGAAGTATTATCAATCAGATCTTTCATAATAACACTAGTTGTTTGAAAATGGGCATATCCATTTTCGACGATTTCTACTTCTGTAAAATCATTAGGATTCATTGTTAGACATTCAAATTTTAACTTTCCGCCTTTGATGATTAATTGTGTATCAGCATCTTCTTTGATAATTTCAATTTCATCGCTGGGTAGTTTTCTTGTTAGTTCCATTAAATACGGATTAGCGATAAATGCTTCACCGCTTTCTTCAATAATTCCAGGGACGATTGTTTTGATGCCCATATCATAATCGTTTGCTTGAAATTCGATGACATTATTGATTGCTTTAATTAGTAGTCCATTTTCAGAAGATAGATTATTGCTTTTGTTTTGAGCTACTTTTTGGACTGTTTGTAAGCCCTTGTTTAAGTCTTCTTTTTTTAGTTTCAGTTTCATTGATGTATCCCCTTTTCTGCGCTTAGTTTTTTAGTTTAAGTAAATTAAAAAAATAGTAGTCATAGTAGTAGAGGCTGTGGATTTGTGGATAAGTGGATAAAAGGAGCAATTTTAAGCTATCCACAAATGTGTATAACTTGTGGATAAATTGTTTTTTCTTATCCACAAATCCACTTTTTTTTTGGAATTTTAAAATATCCACAAATTATCTACAGACTATCATCTTATTTATCCACACCCTTAATTTTATTTTGCAGATCTTCAATCGATTTTTTAAAATTACTATCTTTTTCCATTAATTTCATGACTTTCATACAAGCATGCATAACCGTTGTATGATCTCGACCATTAAAAGCAGTTCCAATATGAGGATACGTATTACCTGTTAATTCACGACATAAGTACATCGCTATTTGCCGTGGCAAGGCAATATATTTCGTTTTTTTCTTACCCATTAATTCTTTATAATTTACATTATAAAACGAACATACAGCTGTCGTAATTTCATCAATCGTAATATATTTCTTTTCTTCTTTATTTTTTACTAAATATTGCAAAGCACGATGAGCATGTTTTGCAGTTATCGTACGTGCATCTTCTACAGAGGCTAAATATACGACATTGTTAAATGCTCCCGATAATTCACGGATATTTTCACTACCATTCGTAGCAATATACGTAATAGCTTCGTTTTCAATCGTAATACCCTGTTTTTGTGCCCATGTTCGTAAGATTGCAATACGTGTTTCTAAATCAGGCGGATCTATCCAAGTAACCATTCCGCTTTGGAATCGGGAACGAAGCCGATCTTCCAGTTTATTGATATCCTGAGGAGCTCTATCACTGGTAAAAATCATTTGTTTTTGTCCTTGATACAGCTTATTAAAGGTATGGAAAAATTCTTCTTTGGAACTGTCTTTTTCGCCAAATCCTAAAAATTGAATATCATCGACAAGAAGTACATCGATATTTCGGTATTGCTGTCGGAAGTTTTCTGTACTTTTATCTTGGATAGATTGAATAAAATCGTTAACAAAATCTTCACTGGTTATGCAGCGAAGACGCATGTGTGGAAATTTTTGTAAAATTCGATTGCCAATGGCATGCATCAAGTGGGTTTTTCCTAAACCACTGTCGCCATATATATATAATGGATTATATTTTTGGGCCGGCGCATCGGCAACTGTTGTTGCAAATGTGTAAGGAACGCGATTACTATTGCCGACAATAAAATTTTCAAATGTATAATTGGGATTTAAATTTGTTTCTTGATGAATATCTGATGGTGGCGTGATTTTTTCTGCTTGTTTTACTGTAAACAATGTTGGTTGCTGCATAGATGATGAAGTCTCTGTTACCGGTAGTTCTGGTTGTACCCATTCTACTTTTTTTTGTGTGGATGCATCTTTTATATGAACTGTTTCATATAGGTCATCTGCAGGGATTGATGCAGATGATGGTGATGCAGATGGCATGACTGCAGGGTCATTCATTAAGCTAATATGGACTTTTATAGGTTGTCCCGTTACTTTTTGTGCTACGTCATTTAATAAGGTGACATAGTTTTTGTTTATAAAAGTAAGAATAAATTGTTGTGTTGTTGCTAAAACTAATTCATTGTTTTTATATGAAAGCGGTATGAGTGATGATTCAAACCAATTCATGTATAAAAGTAGGGGGAGAGATTTTTTTAGTTCCGCAAGCATGCCTGTCCATAACGTGGCTAACTCCATTGATTCCATAATGCATCCTTCCTGTCGTATATATTGTGGATATGTTGATATATCGTTTTGTGGATAAGTGCATAATTAAGAGTTGAAAAAAGCGGAAATACGATAAATATCGAATTTCCGACTGTTAAACAGGTTATCCACAAAGTGTGGATAACCTGTTGATAGACTCATTTTTTATCCACACTCACATCTATCCACATTTTACAACAAAACGATACGCATGGGAAGAAGATTTATTAAAATTAATTATCAGAGGTATAGTACTTAATATGCGAAAAAAGCATAGTATAGGATACGCATATTGAGAAAGCTAAAAAAAGTAATTGACAGCATATTTCTTTTTTACTATAATTATGCTGTTATGGTGTAAATTCATTGACTGTCTATTGAGACAAAGGAGGTGTCTATATTGAAACAGACATATCAGCCGAATAAATTGTGGAGAAAAAGAACACATGGCTTCCGTGAAAGAATGAAAACAAAAGGCGGCCGCATGGTTTTGAAAAAACGTCGTATGAAAGGCAGAAAGAAACTCTCCGCTTAATCATTACAAGATGAACAGAAAAGTTCCATCATGGAATTTTTCTGTTTTTCTGGCATTTTTAGGACAAAATGAATGTATGAACTAAAAAAAGAAAAACGACTGACTAAGAATCGGGAATATCAATTTGTATATCGACATGGCCGGTCTTATGTAAATAAACTGGCTGTTTTATACGTATTACCCCGTTCTCCTAAACAGCCTGCCCGTATGGGGTTTGTAACGGGCAAAAAAATTGGATGTGCCGTAGAACGTAATCGTTGTCGGCGATTGATGAAGGAAGTATATCGTCTTCATCAATTCGAACTCATTCAAGGCGTTGATTTAATCCTTATTGGACGCAGTAAATTAAAATATGCTGGATATGAACAGGCTGAACGCAGCATTATGCAGCTCTTCCGGCATGCTAAGGTATTGCAAAAGAAGTGATGATGCATGAAACAGTTTCTTATCATCCTTATACAGTTTTATCGAACCTGTATATCACCATTAAAACCGCCATGCTGCCGGTTTTACCCTACTTGTTCTGCATATGCGCTGGAAGCGCTGCAGAAATACGGTGCTGTGAAAGGGAGTTATTTAGCAATAAGGCGCATTTTGAAATGCCATCCCTTTCATAAAGGCGGATATGATCCTGTACCGTAATATTCGGTCAGATGAAATAAAGGCTGGCTGAACGTATTTTTTTACCCGACAGGAGTTGAGAGTATTGGGATTTTTTAGTGGAATAGCAGATATCCTGACGCAGATTATGACAACCTTCATGGATTACTGTTATGCATTCACGCAACATATCGGATATCCTAGCTACGGCTTGGCTATCATTATGCTGACGCTTATTATTAAGTTAATATTGTCACCGCTTACGGCTAAACAGATTCGGTCGATGGAAGGCATGCAGACCTTACAGCCGAAAATTAAAGCATTGCAGCAGAAATATAAAGGCAATCAGAAAAAGATGCAAGAAGAAATGGCTAAACTCTATAAAGAAACTGGAGTAAATCCATTGTCTGGATGTTTACCTATTCTGATTCAAATGCCATTCTTGATTTCTATTTTCTGGGCATTGCGGGAATATCCGTATGATCCTAACTTTGCACAATTTTTGTGGCTGCCAAGTTTAGGCCAGGCAGATCCAACATATATTATGCCGGTGTTGTCTGCAATTTCTACGTTTGGTATTCAAAAGCAGATGAGCGGTGCTCAAGTAGCCGCTTCTGATGCCCAGGCTAAACAACAAAAAATTATGCAGATTATTATGCCGTTGTTTATTGGCTGGATTAGCTTAAGCTTCCCAAGCGGATTGGTTATTTATTGGGTTATTTCCAATGTATTCCAATGGGTACAGCAGATTATCATGTTTCATGGTAAAAAGAAGAGAGGAGCGCAGGCATGAGTAGCATTGAAGCAACAGGTAAGACAATTGAAGATGCCATTCGTTCCGGCTTGGTTCGTCTCGGGAAAATTAAAGAAGAAGTAAATATTGAGGTATTAGCAGAACCTAAAAGCGGTTTTTTGGGATTTGGAAGTAAGCCGGCTGTTGTTCGTCTTACGGAAAAAACGAAATCTGCCCAGCCAGTATCTGCTGTACCCGAACACATAAAAGAAACGAAATCGGAAGCTGTTGTAAAAAAAGAACAGCCGATGGTTTCTGCCCCATCCAATGCGGATGCAACTGATGATGTTGCTTCAACGGAATCGGCAACTGTTACAGAAACATATACTGCCGAAGAAGCAGCAACTAAAGCAAAAGACTTTTTATTGGAAGTTTTACAGAATATGGGCATTGATGTTATGATTGAAAAGATGATTAAAGAAGATAAAATTATCCTTCATCTTCATGGCAAAAATTTAGGCATTTTGATTGGAAAACATGGACAGACGTTGGATGCCCTCCAATATTTGACCAATCTTACAACCAATCAAGGGCAGGAAACTCGTCATTTCATTATGCTTGATGTAGAAAATTACCGTCATCGTCGGGAAGAAACATTGAAGCAGTTAGCAGAACGCTTGGCTGGCCGGGTTAAACGAAGTGGCGAAAAAGTTGTTTTAGAACCGATGAATGGCTATGAACGCAAGATCATTCATGTGGCCTTACAAAATGAAGAACATGTGCGGACTGAAAGTGAAGGACAAGATCCGTATCGTCATGTTGTCAT